>NZ_BADI01001042.1:0-4926 GCF_000333555.1 Herbaspirillum sp. B65
GGACTTCCTAATTTTGAAGGTGTTCTAGAAGCGTTCTTATAGCCCGCCCCCGGCGGGCTTTTTTATGCGTGAACTATGCGAGTCCGATCGAAAGTGCCATTTCTCGGCCTGAGCTACAGTAAGCCAACTTTTCCCGATGGGAGTTTAACGTCGCAGATGGGACGCTGTTGCGTCACCTAAAAGTCGGTAAGGCGGATATCAACCCGTCGCTAAGTGCCTTCCCGCGCGCGATCCGGCAACATGGGTTGCATGACGCCCGACCTCTCCGAACTCGTCCGCACCATCCCGAATTTGATCCGCACCGGCAAGATTGCCGAGATCAAAGCGGACAAGGTGCGCGTGCGCTTATCTCCCTCGTTGCTGACCACCTGGCTGCAGTGGATCGCATTGCGCGCCGGGGATGGTAACCGCTCTCTCGCCAGAACAGGATATTGGAAATGAAGGTAGAACCGCCTAGCAGGTGTTTGCCCAACTGCCGGTATTCATCGGCGAAGAGGATAGCGGCACCAGCTACCGCGCACACTATCATCACCGTCATCAGCGCCGGGAAGATGCGCTTGACGCGACGCACGTAGAAATCGAGGATGCTGAACCTGTCGTGCTCCAGGTTGTTGAAGATGATCAGCGAGATCAGGAAACCGGAGATGACGAAGAAGACATCGACACCAATGAAGCCGCCCTTGAACCATTCAGGAAAGGCGTGGAAGATCACCACCGAGGCGACGGCGATGGCGCGTAGTCCATCGATGTCCGGGCGATATTTCGGATGCAGTTGCGGCACGGCGTGCCCAGTGTCCAGGGCAGGCGGCGGCGCCGCTGGCGCGCTGCTATCGAGGGCAGGATTTTTGTGCAGTGTGACCATGTGTGGGCTTTTCGAAGCGGCGACGGGTTAACGGAGTCGTGCTCTGACTACGCGCAGCGGCGTGTCGACGAAGCGATCCACCAGTACGGCAAACAACCATGCAATAGCCAGTGCCACCAGGACATTGAGCGGCGCATAGGGCGAGACCCAGTCGACGTTGTTGAGCATGACGTAGTGCGCCAGGTAGATCGAATAGGAATAAATGCCGATGCGCCGTACCCAGCCCAGGTTGAGCCAGCGAAACGGCCAGATCTCGGGATTGCAGACCGAGTAGTAGAACAAGGGAATGAGCGCGATCCCCTGCAAGGAATAACGCACGGTCTCACGGAAGACCTCGCTGCGCACCACCAGGGTGGCCAGCAACAGGATCACCCCCGCCAGGATGGCCAACGTGCGCAGCAGCGGTCTTTGCAAGCTGCGCTGCCAATCGGGCGACAAGGCCGTGGTGGCCAGAATGCAGCCATAGAGCATGGAGTCGATGCGGGTATCGGTAGCGTAGTAAGTGCGCTCGGTGACCACGCCTACGCCCATGACCAGATAGCAGCGCCACGCCAGCAACAGCACGCACGCCAAGCCCAGGTACAGAGGAAGACGGCGCAATTGCGCACCACGCAGCATAAGCAACAGCAAGGCCGGGAAGAAGAAATAGAAATGCTCTTCCACCGCCAGCGACCAGAACACACCCGTGCCCTGCGGCACCGTATGGGCAGCATCAAAGAAGAGCCCATAGTAATTGGCGAAATAAAACAGTTGCGCAAAGAAACCCGTCCAGGTGGCATAGCCTTTGAAAATCCCGAAATGGGTCAGCCCATAGGTCAGCACCAGCACCAGCAACAAGGGAGGCGTCAGGCGCAGCAGCCGGCGCAGATAGAAATGCTTGATATTGAGGGTACCAGTGGCGGCGAACTCGCGCAGCAGCAAGGTGGTGATGAGGTAGCCACTCAGGAAGAAGAAGATCGTCACTCCCAGCCCACCCGGCACCCACTTGCCCAGGCCCGCGTGACTGGTGGCCACGATCAGGATGGCGACCGCGCGCCAGCCATCGAGCGAGGCAATGTCCTGGTGCTTGGTGTGGACCATGCTCATGCCGCAGCTCCCGGCTGGGCCATATCGGCTTGTGCTGGATTGGTGAAGAGCTGGGCCAGCTTGGCTGCCTCGGTATCGATGGAGTGGCGTACCACGGCGCGCGCATGAGCCGCTTCACCCATACGCTGCAGTTGCTCGGGGGAAGCCTGCAGACAGGACTCCATGGCGTCGACCAGACGTCTGACATCTCCCGCAGGAAATAACCAACCGTTCTCGCCATCGAGCACCAGCTCGGGGATGCCGGCGATGTAAGTGGTCAAGACAGGGCGGCGCAAGGCCATGGCTTCCATGATCACCACCGGCAAGCCTTCTGCAAAGCTGGGCAGGACCATGGCGCGCGCCGCCAACAATTCTTCACGCACCTGGACGCTGCTGATCCAGCCGGTGATGCGAATCTGGTCCTGCAGCCCGTAATGACGGATGCGCTGCTCGATCTGCGGACGCATTTCACCATCACCGGCCAGCACCAGCTCGAAATGAATCCCTTTCCTGGCCAATGCTGCGGCCGCCTCCACCAGCAGCAACTGCCCTTTCTGTTCGCACAGGCGGCCCACGCACACCAGTCGCGCAGCGGCCTGCGGCTGCACCGGGGCATCCGAATAGAACGCCCGATCCAGGCCGCAATGGACTATGGCTACCTTGGGCCAGACGCTCTGCTCTACCCAACGATAAAGCTGACTCTGGCAAAACGAGGTGATGGCCACCGTGAATGCGGAGCGGCGGATTTTTTCATCCAGCCCCAACGCCAGCGGCTTGTCGAACTCTTCGGGGCCATGCACCGTGAAACTGTAGGTGGGGCCACCCAGACAATGCGCCAGCATGACGATCTCAGTGGAGTTGGTACCGAAATGCGCGTGAATATGCGTGGCGCCAAAAGCCTTGGTCCACTCCACGACTTGCGCCGCTTCCAACAGGTAAACCAAGTGATAGATCAAACCACGCTCACCGCGGCGCGCCATCTTCAATGCCAGCCCCAGCGCCGAGAAAAAACCCTTGGGATGGGCCATCATCTGGCGCAGCATGGGCACCAGCAAGCCGCCGATACCGCCCTTGAGGATGTAGCGCGTACGGTCGCGCTCAGCCCTATCGTCTGCATCGACGACCTCAGCATCCCAACCGCGCAAGGCAATGCGGTCGATGGCAAAACCCTGAGCTTCCACGGCGGCGATTTCACGCCGGATGAAGCTGTGGCTGACCTTGGGGTACTGATTGATGAAATAGGCGATCTTTTTTGTCATGGCTGCGTTGATGGCGAATGCACTCCCCGGCCTGGCTGGCCGGAAGAACGAGATGGAGCGATCCCGAAACCGCTGCGTCAGGCCGGCTTCGAGTGAGGGACAGACGCCTGTTCCAGACGTCGATTCTTTTTTCCGGCAGCTTCCAGCCTGCCTTGTTCACTGTTGGCATAGACCGACCAGCCCATGCCCATCACCAGCCAGAAGTACCAGTTGAATGCCAGGTAGGCCAGCATGTTGTCCGAGGCCGAGACGACCAGATATTCGATGAGCGTGCAGATGAGAATGATGCCGCCCAGTCGGTCCTGTTTCTGATACCGGATCAAGACACGCATGACCTGGTAGAAAATAGCCAGGTAAGCCACCACGCCGATGAGGCCGGTATCGAAAAACCACTGAACGAACACGCTATGCGCCCCCCAGTTCACCCCACCGGCCAGGGGGAAGAAGATGGGCGAATAGAAGGGAAAGGCTTCCACGCCATATCCATACAGATAATGCGATGGACTCATCCAGTTCAGGCCGGAATGCCACAGATAGGTCCGCCAGGCAAAGGAATTGAGCTTGGCATAGGTAGTCACGGTATTGCCGCTATCGAGCTGCAGGATGCGCTCCTGCACACTGGGCACCAGCAGTGCCAGCGTCCCCAGGATCAACATGTAGGCCAGGTAGCGCCGCTCGAACTTCACCCCGTACAGCAGGAAGATCAGGAAACACGCGACCCAGGCACTGCGGGTCTGGGTCAGTAGCAAGAGCAGGAACAACAGACCCAGATACCCCCCCAGAGCGAAGCGCTTGAACTGATCCAGCTTGAATTGCGTGCTCTTGATGACATACAGCCCCAGGACGATGACCAGCGTCAGGTAGAACGCAAAAATATTCGGATGCCCAAAGGTCCCTTGCAGACGGAAGCCACTGAGGCCGCCCCGTGCATTGAGGGCGGTGCTGACGAAACCATAGACGGTCGGGATCAGGGAGGAAGCCAGGATCAGCAGGATCATGGAACGGAATTCCTCCGGCGTGCGCACCACGTAAAAGGCGCAAACGAAGACCGCGAAATAGGAACACAGGCCCAGGACGATCTTGAGCGCCGCGCCCTTGTCGGGCGAGACGACCATACCGATCACGGCGATGGCGAGCAGGATGAACCACGGCACCCAAGCCTTGCGCGGCAACAGCTGGGGCTTCTCGACGATGAAGAGAAAGGCGATCAGGATGATCAGGGCATTGATGGCGCCGCCCAGGCCCAACGAAAAGCCGCCGCCCGAACCCACCCGGGTGGACTCCAGGACGATATCCCCGGAAGCCCGCAAGAGCAGCACGCACAGCAGCAGCAGGCGCTTATTGAACAGGAACAGGCCACCCAGGATCAGCAACACGGGTACGGCAGCCAGCTTGGCAAGACTGCCATCGAGCATACCGGCCAACACCGGCAGCACCAAGCCGGCCATCGCCGCGATGACGCAGGCGATGAGCACAAACACGATCTGTGAAGATGGCAGGTTGGTTCTTCTCATCATTTTTCCTCGGTCCGTAGGGACCGCAACTTTCAGCTTTCAAACAGTCGCATGAATGGGAATGGACAGGAGGACGCCATCGCCACCTCAGGCCGGCACCAGCAATCCCGGATGGCTGGTCCGCATGGCACCATCCAGATCCTTCAGGAATCCTTGCTGCAGGGCGAAGGCATCTCTCACGTGCTCAGATCAGGCATGAGACTGGAGGCACGCACCAGGAGCCATC
>NZ_BADI01001041.1:0-2397 GCF_000333555.1 Herbaspirillum sp. B65
TGAGGTGAGGCGCCATCGTATTCGGCCTTGTTGATGGTGTCGTCGCCGGCCACCACATTGAGGGTGGGCGCTATCGTCACGCTGAAGACAGCGTCATTGACCTTCTTCCAGGTGTCGCTGGCGCTGCCATCGTCGGTCAGAGCGGCCAGCACTTGCCTGATCTGGGCGATGTTGGTCGTGTTGGCGCCGTTGATGCCGATCTTGGTGAGGTCTGCGTCGGTGAGGGTTTCGCCCCCGGTACCCTTGACGGTGTTGGCGATTTTCTGCACCACGGCCACATAGTCCTGGATCTTGGCCGGGGTGTCGATGTCGCCCGGACGCAGCCGGTCCAGCAGCGAGTTCAGCAGCTTGAGTGCATTGCCGCGGGCGTTCTCTGCAAGCGCTGTCAGGCCAGTGGTGGTGATGCCGATATTTTCATAATCCGTCAGCAGGGCGTAGTCGGCCACTGGCGTATCGTCCGCCGTACCGTTGGCCTGGGCAAAGAGCTTGTTGTAACTGTTCACACGGCCTTGCAGCTCGGTCATGGCGGACAGGTCGGTGCTGCTGCCAGTGTTGCCAATACGCTTGATGCTGATCGCGGCCGAGCGCACTACGCTGTTGATTGCTTCGAGATTGGCATCGTCGCCGGTGTCGCGGATGCCGGTGAAGCCCATGGCTTGGTATTGCTGGAGCGTGAGCGAGGTCGAGGATTGGCTGTCCATGTTGAGCAGCTTATCGAAGGCATCGACAGCAGCAGTCATCAATGTGACCAGCGATTCCCTGGAGACATAGTCCTTGGCTTCCTTGGATTGCAAGGCGAAGTGGATCACCGCCAGTTTTTCTGGCTGGCTATTGTCGAGGGTACTGGTGCCGACGAACTGGTCCCATTCCGCCTTGCCTATTGCATTGGCGGCGGCAATCGTATCTCCCGCCGTCTGATTTGCCAATGCTGTTATTTTTTTGGAGATGGTGGCGGCCTGGTCCAGATTCGGGAAGTGTGCAACTGGGCCGGCAAGATTCGATGCCACTTGATGATCGACCCAGTCATTGAACAGGCGCAACGTGGAAGCATCATCGAGACCGCGGTTCACGACGTTTATGCCGATGGTGCGGTAATCGTCGGCGGTAGGTAGCTTGTCGGTGGCGGTTTGCTTGAACTCGGCGGATGAACTATCGCTCATCGGCATCAACTTCTTTGTATAGACGTCAATGATGGCATTGATGCGCGCGATGGTGACATCGCCACGCTTGATCTCTGGCGATGCCAGAGAGGTATTCAGACCGTTCAGCTCACCGTGTTTGCTATTGGCATACTGGCCAGCCTGGGTGGTCTGGATCGCATACTTGTCGGGGATGGTGATGCCAATGGCCTTGTAGTCGTTAATGGTCGGGTACGAAGAGCCGTTGGTGACGTCATAGCTGCCGCTGTCAGCCCATTCTCGCACCTTCTCCATGGCGCTAACCGCACTGCTGACCACACCTTGCAGCCCTCCGAGAGAGTTGATGCTGCTCAGCTCACTGGCCTGCATGGCTTGCAGTTTGGAGAGCACGGCCGGCAGATTGGCTGCTACCAAGCCGGTGATGCCCAGGCCGTTCGGACCGGTCAGGTCGGCCAGTTCAGGCGCCGAGGGCTGCGGGTTGGCTTCTTTGCTGCCCACATAGTCGAGCAGCTTGGCGACCTTGCTGGCCAGCGCATTGATCTCGGCGGGCGTATCGGCTTGGTCGATGGCCTTCTTGTCGATCACCGAGTTCAGCAGCGACAGGTAATGGGCCTTGTTGGCATTGTCTGCTGCATTGACGCGGCCCAGTGTGCTGCCGATGTTCTCATAGTCCTGCGCTTCAGGCCGGACTGCGGCCGCTGCGACGCCGCCATCGGCCAGCGCCAGCACCTTGCTGAAGCTGTCGACGATCTTCTGAAGCGAGGCGGCGCTGTCGGCCTTGCTGCCTTTGATGGCGTCCGTGGCCAGGCTGGAGAGTAGCGCATACAGCAATTCCGACTTGTCGGCGTGGCCGGGCGCCTTGCTGGTGAATTCGTTCATACCGGTGAGGCCGATCTTGACGAAATCTTCCAGCGTCGGCTGTTTGCCCAATTGGATGGGATCAGCCGGATTGGCCAGGGTGTCGGCGTTGAAGTTCTCGGCGTAGTCCTTGATCTTCTTGAGCGCCTTGAGCGTGTCGCTGGCCAGCGTGCGCAGTTCGGCCACGGTATCAACCTCGATGCTGGTCTTGTTGCGGATGGCCAGCATGAAGGTGGTCAGCGCGCCGGCGTCGAATTCCATCGAGCCGTCGGCGGGGACGGTGGTGTTCAGGCCGATCTTGGCCCATTCGGCCCAAGTGATCTCAGTGGGTGCAATAGTCTGGCCGGGGTGTGCAGGATCAGGCTCGCCGGCGTTGGCCTGCTGTATGACGCGCTGACGA
>NZ_BADI01001040.1:0-928 GCF_000333555.1 Herbaspirillum sp. B65
GCATCGGCGCGGCACTGGCGGCAGTGGCGCATCATGTTCATCTCGCCTTCACAGGCATCCTGCAAGGCCTTGAGCTCCTGCGCGCTGGGGCCGCGCTGGCCGTTCAGGCCAAACACGGTGCCATGCTCGGGCGCTGAAATGAGCGGCATGATGTTGTGCAGGAAGGCACCGCGTGACTTGACGGCGCGATTGACTTCCACCAGGTGCTGATCATTGATGCCTGGGATCATCACCGAGTTGACCTTGCACAGGATGCCGCGCGCCGTGAGCATCTCCAGTCCCAGCATCTGCCGTTCGTGCAGGATGCGGGCCGCGTCGATACCGGTCCAGCGCTTGTTCTGGTAATAGATCCAGGGATAGATGTGCTGTCCGATCTCGGGATCGACCATGTTGATGGTGATGGTGACGTGATCGACGTTGAAGGCAGCAATGGTATCGATGTGGTCAGGCAAGGCCAGGCCATTGGTCGACAGGCACAGCTTGATATCGGGCGCGGTCTGCGAAATCAGCTCGAAGGTCTTGAAGGTCTTGGCCGGATTGGCCAGCGGGTCGCCAGGACCGGCAATGCCCAGCACCGTCATCTGGGGAATGGTCGAGGCCACCGCAAAGACCTTCTTGGCCGCTTGTTCGGGCGTGAGCTTTTCGCTGACCACGCCTGGACGCGACTCGTTGGCGCAATCGTATTTGCGGTTGCAGTAGTTGCACTGGATGTTACAGGCCGGTGCCACCGCCACGTGCATACGCGCATAGTGGTGATGAGCCTCTTCGCTGTAGCAGGGATGGTTCTTGACCTTTTCCCAAACCTCGGGCGCCATGTCGGCGGGACCATCGGATGAACCGCAACTGGCTTTGCCGCCTTCACTGCTGGTGCCACAGCCTTGTGTTCGGCTACCTTGTCCAGCAAGTGCCTAGCGATTTGATGTCCTGG
>NZ_BADI01001039.1:0-997 GCF_000333555.1 Herbaspirillum sp. B65
CATGGGGAATCCTGAGTGTGGTTGCCTGCCGCGGGTGGCAAGCTGCCCATCTAGTATGGATCAATGATCAACAAAAATCCATACATCACGACCACCCCTTGTACCAAGGACCTTCCGCCTTTCCCTCGCTTATGCCTAGGCCGTGCGCATCCACTCCTTGGCATCTTCTCCGGCTGCGATGCGCATCGGTGCGGCCGGATCGGTAGCGGCCAGCCAGACGGCTTGAGCCACGTCGCTGGCGTGGGTGATCTGGGTATCGTCCTGGAAATTGCTGAACACCTGGGCCGCCAGCGCGCCATAGGCTTCTGGAATGGTCCCCTCCATGCGCGGCCGGGCGTTGTCGGCAAAGCGGGTATGCGGTGCGCGGCCCGGCAAGACCAGGCGGGCCTGCACGCCCACGCTGCCCAGTTCCAGTGCGACCGATTCGGTGAAGGCATTCACGGCCGCCTTGCTGGCCGTGTAGACCGCCAGCAGCGGCAGCGAGCGCAGGGTCACCGAAGATGTGACGTTGATGATCACCCCCGCGCCGCGCTGACGCATCTGCGGGATGACGGCCTGAGTCATGGCGATGCTGCCCAGGGTGTTGGTCTCGAAGATCTCGCGCACCTGATCCAGGGGCTGGCCTTCGACGGCGGCCAGCGCACCGATACCGGCATTGTTGACCAGTACGTCGATGGGGCCGGCCGCGCCGATGGCGGCGGTGATGCTGGCGGCACTGGTCACGTCCAGCGGCAGGATGCGCAGCTTGGGCGAAGCCGGTAACAGTTCGCCGCGGGGCGTGCGCATGGTGGCGATGACCTGCCAGTCGCGTTGCAGGAAATAGTTGGCGATTTCCAGGCCGAAGCCGGACGAACAGCCAGTGATGAGGACGGTTTTCATGATCGGTTCCTTGTGAAGTGGGAGAGAACACGGCGAAGAATAGGCGCTCAATACCGGACTTGCTACAATCCATAGTCCATTATTCATTGGTAATCGTCCAGCCATGTCCGACATCACG
>NZ_BADI01001038.1:0-1992 GCF_000333555.1 Herbaspirillum sp. B65
GCTGCCTTCGGAGCTGCAACTTCTTNGGCAACGGCTGCCTTCGGAGCTGCTGCTTTCTTGCGGGCGCCTTTCGGTGCTGCGACTTCNTTGGCGCGGCCTTCGGTGCTGCAACCTTCTTCGCTGCTGCGGCCTTCGGAGCTGCTGCCTTCTTGGCGGCAGCCTTCGGAGCTGCAACCTTCTTCGCTGCTGCCTTCGGTGCTGCAACCTTCTTCGCTGCTGCGGCCTTCGGAGCTGCTGCCTTCTTGGCGGCGGCCTTCGGAGCTGCAACCTTCTTCGCTGCTGCCTTCGGTGCTGCAACCTTCTTGGCGGCTGCGGCCTTCGGAGCTGCTGCCTTCTTGGCGGCGGCCTTCGGAGCTGCAACCTAGCACCGCATCCGGGCGCGCCTTGACCTTGGGCATCAGCTCGGCATAGTCGGAGGCACTGGGGGTGTCGCCGCCCCCCAGGTGCAGGCCGACCTGCTTCAAGAAGGTACGCAACTGCGTCAGCTTTTCCTTGGTCGGGCCAGCGTGAATGCGATAGAGCGCCGGATGATCGTGACGCTTCAACAGGTCGGCCGCGCACACGTTGGCGGCCAACATGCATTCCTCGATCAGGCGGTGCGCATCGTTGCGGGTGCGCGGCAGGATCTTCTCGATCTTGCCGGCGGCATTGCAGACGATGTAGGTCTCGGTGGTCTCGAAGTCGATGGCACCGCGCGCCTGGCGGGCCGTCAAGAGCGCCTGGAACACTTCGTAGAGGTGCGTCAGGTGCGGCACCAGGCCGATGCGACGCGCCGCTTCCGGGCCCTTGGTATTGGCCAGGATGGAGGCCACTTCGGTATAGGTCAGACGCGCCGCCGAGTGGATCACGGCCGGATAGAACTGGTAGGCCTTGATCTCGCCCTTGGCAGTGATGACGGCATCGCACACCAGGGTCAGGCGGTCCACGTCCGGGTTCAGCGAGCACAGGCCATTGGAAAGCTTTTCCGGCAGCATCGGGATGACCCGGCGCGGGAAGTAGACCGAGGTGCTGCGCTCCAGCGCATCCACATCCAGCGCATCGTTGGGCTTGACGTAGTGGCTCACATCGGCGATGGCCACGATCAGGCGATAGCCCTTGGCGCGGCCGATCTTGACCGGTTCGCAGTAGACCGCATCGTCGAAGTCGCGCGCGTCTTCGCCATCGATGGTGACCAGGGGTACGTCGCGCAGATCAACGCGGTCCTTCAGGTCAGCCGCCTTGACTTCGCTGGGCAGCTTGGCCGAGAGCTTCTTGGCGGCCTCGGAGAATTCGTGCGGCACGCCATACTTGCGCACGGCGATTTCGATTTCCATGCCGGGGTCATCGATGTCACCGAGGATCTCGACGATCTTGCCCACCGGTTGCGTATAGCGGGAGGGATGCTCGGTCAGCTCCACGCTGACCACCTGCCCTGCCTTGGCCTTGCCCGGCGGGCCGGCCAGCAGCACATCGTGGCCGATGCGCTTGTCTTCGGGAGCGACCACCCAGACGCCGTTTTCATTCAACAGGCGGCCGATCACGTGGGTATTGGCGCGCTCCACCACTTCGACGATGGTGCCTTCGGGACGGCCGCGACGGTCGGTACCGACGATGCGCGCCTGGACGCGGTCGCCGTGCATGACCTTCTGCATTTCCTTCTCGGGCAGGAACAGGTCATCGGTGCCATCGTCGGGCAGCAGGAAACCGAAACCATCGCGATGGCTCGACACCCGGCCCAGGATGAAATCGGGCGAGTGGGTCAGCTTGTAGTGGCCGGCGCGATCTGGCTTGATCTGGCCGTCACGCTCCATGGCGTTGAGGCGGCGCGTCAGGCCATCCATTTCTTCAGGCTTGACGCCTAGCGCGGCTGCCAGTGCAGCAGCATTTTGCGCGCCGGACGAAGTACGCAGGATGCCGAGGATCTCTTCCCGGCTGGGAATGGAATAGGGAAATTGGCTCAAAAGTTTCGTTTCGCGCAATTGTTATAAATGCCAAGGCGACTTCGCCCAGCGG
>NZ_BADI01001037.1:0-6419 GCF_000333555.1 Herbaspirillum sp. B65
TGGTGCCCTGCTGATGCCGGCTGACTGGATCTTCTGCGCCAGTATCTTGGTCGAGTCATCGGCGTTGACATCGGCGGTGAAGGGGTCGGTGGTCAGGTTGCTGCCGGTGCCGGCATTGCTGACTGAACTTTTCTGCGAACTGAAGGTGGCGGCCGTCATGCCGGCGATGGCACTTTGGTAGGTCGACAGCGTGCTTTTCAGGCTGCCATAGGCGGAAATGAGGGTGTTGTAGCTGCTGGCCTGGGTGGTCAGCGGGGTCAGCTGCGTCTGGCTCTCGGCCGAGATCAACTGGCTGACCAGCGTAGAGACATCTAGCGGACCCGCCGATGTGGAGATGGTGCCGGTGGAAGTCGCCATGGTTACTCCTCAATCTTTGCGTGAGGCACAGCGCTATGCTGCTGCAAGCGCGGTCAAGAGGAGAACGGCTCTCAAGTACGGCGTCTGTGCAGGAAGGACGCTGTGCGGGTGATCTGTGTGAATCTATGAGAATCCGTTATGAACTGGGGTAGCCGAATCCTTCATGCGCAATGATCCAACATTGACGCATGAGGTTGTTCGAGCCACTGCAGTTCATACCAGACTCAAGTAATGATACTCAAGCCTTTTCCTTGATCAACAGGCCTTGCATCTTATCGATGGACTTGGCGATGGCGATCGCTTCTTCGCTGGGGATCTGGCGGATCACCTTGTCGGTCGCGGTATCGACAACCTTGATGATGGTCTTGCCGGTATCCTGATCCTTGGAGAAGTTCAGTGCGGCAGCGTTGGCGGCTGCAAAATCATTCAACTTGCCGACGGCGTCATTGACTTCGCTTTCGGTTGCGCGGCGTGCTTCCGGATTGGCGGCCGGCGCGACGGTCGATACCACGGGATCGGGCTTGTCGGCAGTCTTCGGCAGCGCATAGGAGGTGCCGGAGTCGCCAGCAGCGGTGATATTAAGTGGGGCAATCGACATGGTACTACTCCCTTCCTTAAAGGAACGTGCGGAGAATATGGTCTATCCCCCGCACGTCATCCTACCTAGCTATCAGGCTTATTTCAACAGCGACAGGACTTGCTGCGGCGCCGAGTTCGCTTGCGACAGCATGGCGGTACCAGCTTGTTGCAGGATCTGCGCACGGGTCAGGTTCGCGGTTTCCTGTGCGTAGTCGGTATCCATGATACGGCTGCGCGACGCGGTGATGTTCTCGCTCGACACTTGCAGGTTGCTGATGACCGCGCTGAAGCGGTTTTGCACAGCACCGAACTCTGCACGCTTGGAGGAGATCATGCTGATCGCCTTGTCCAAGTTCTGGATCGCCTTTTGTGCGTCGCTTTGTGCGGACGGAGCAGCAACAGCCTTGTCCAGCGACAGCTTGGCGCTGTCAACGGCAGCTTGCAGGGTCACAGCCGACGAAGCCAGGGCGGAAGACGACATGGACGAACCGGTAGCGAACAGGTTGTCCAGGGCAGCCTTGGCCGAGGTGTAGGTCGCTTGTGCCGAGCTCACGCCGGTGGTGTCGCCCAGACCGATCAGGCCCTTGGCGCTGGTACCGATCACGGTAGCGATGGTGGAGTTGTTCGACAGGTCGTCCAGGGTGATGGTGATCTGGTCGTTCAACTTGTTGTCTTGAACGTTGGCGCCGACCTGGAAGGACAGGGTCAGGGAAGCCGAAACGTTGGCAGCATCGGAGCCGGTGCCGGCCGAAGCGCCTTGGCCGGTGCCGGTGAACAGGTTCTGGCCGTTGAAGCTGGTGCCGTTCAGAACACGGAACACTTCCTGGGACAGCTGGGTGTATTCGTCGTTGAGGGTCTTGCGGTCTTGTGCGCTGTTGGTGCCGTTGGCGGCCTGCACAGCCAGTTCACGCATACGTTGCAGGTTGTCGCCGACGGTGGACAGAGCACCTTCAGCGGTCTGCGCCATCGAGATACCGTCGTTGGCGTTACGTTGTGCAACTGCCAGACCCTTGATCTGGGAGTTCATACGGTCGGCGATGGCCAGGCCGGCGGCGTCGTCCTTGGCGCTGTTGACGCGCAGGCCGGAAGACAGACGTTGGATCGAGGTATTCAGCGACGACTGCGACGCATTCAGGTTCCGTTGCGTGTTGAGCGACGGGATATTGGTATTAATGACTGCTGCCATGTTAATTCTCCTAAGATTTGAGACCGATGATCCGAGTTTCAGTGCCTAACGTTGGTCTTCTACCCATGAGTCCCAGGCGTTTCAACCTCTGTTGATTGCTTTATCGGGCAGTCTTGGAAAAAGTTTAGGGCTTTTGCAAAAAATCTTTTTCAAGGCTTTCCGAACTAAAACTGCGTGCTTGAAACTCCAAGCAAATCCTTTTTCGACGGCAATCAGGAAAACTTTAGCAAATTTGCTGTTGCGACCAAGAAAAATGTTCTGAAAAGCAAAGACCGCCCGGTTGGGCGGTCTACTCGTGGCGAACAGGTGACGAACAGCTTAGCCTTGGGCCTTTTTTTGTTGCAAAACAATCAATTGCTCGCCCACTGTCTTGAGTACCGAATTCCAATCGTTCAGCGCTGGTTGGCGGAACAGGTGCATCGAGGGATACCACGGCGAGTCCTCGCGCTCGGTAAGCCAGCGCCAGTCTGGAATGTGTGGCAGCAGCACCCAGGTGGGGTGGCTCATGGCGCCGGCCAGGTGCACTACCGAGGTGTCCACACTGATGACCAGATCGAGATTGCTGATGGCGGCGGCAGTGTCGGCAAAGTCTTCGCATTCATCGCCCAGGTTGAAGACTGGTAGGCCGGGTGGCAATGCCTTGAGGTCTTCCAGTGGCTTGCCTTTTTGCAATGAATAGAACTCTACCTTGGGGAGGTCGAACAACTGCTTGAATTTGTCCAGGGGGATGGAGCGATGACGGTCGTTTCCATGCTCCGGGTTGCCGCCCCACACCACGCCGACGCGCAGGTGTTCGCTCGATTTTGTCAGTCTGGAAATCTTTTCTCGCCAGGTCGACGCCAGGATGGGGTCGGCTGCCAGGTAGCCTTCCGGATAGCGCGGGATGTCATCAATCGTATGAGTGCGCATGGCGTGGGGTAGGCTCATGAGCACGTAGGCGCAATCACAGGGGGGCAGCGGATCGCTTTCCCGGACCAGAGTCACTTCCGGGGTGAAGGACTGGAACAGGCGATACAAGGGATTCTTCACGTGGACGGCGACTCTTGCTCCTTGTTCGATCACCAGTCGGACATAGCGCAGGAACTGGATGCTGTCGCCAAAGCCCTGTTCATGCATCAGCAGGATGTACTTACCGGCCAGCGAAGACTTGCCATCCCATTTCGGGATGATGTCGAACAGTTTGTGGATCAGCCGATAGACGTGCGCGCGCTCCTTGGTGACCAAGCGCATTTCGTGGTATTCCCAGCCTTCCTTGAATTGGCCCTGCAGCAACAGGCTCAACGCCAGGTTGTGCTTGGCGGTGGGGTAGTTGGGGCGCAGTTCGAGTGCCTTGCGGAAATTGGCGATGGCATCGTCGGTGTCACCGTGGTCATGCTGGATGGCGCCAATGTTGTTGTAGGTCAGGGCATACTTGGGGTCCAGTTCCAATGCCTTGTTGAACATGCGCATGGCGTCGTCGAAGCGATCACCGGTGCTGAAATAGCTCGACCCCAGCTTGACGTAGCTGTTGGGGTCCTTGGGAGCGATTTCGATCACGCGCAGCATATGCTCGTGGGCTTGCTCGATCTTGTTGAGTTTCAGGTAGCTATCGGCGATCTTGTTATGGGCATAGGTATCCTGCGGATCGAGCAGGACGGCGGTCTTATGTGACTCCACCGCTTCCTTGTACATTTCCATGGCGTGGAAGGCTTCGCCCAATGCCGTGTGGGACGGCGCGAAATTGATTTGCAGTTCAAGAGACTTGAGGATGGTCGCCACGGCTTCCTCGAAGCGGCGTGCCTCGACCAGGGCGCGCCCCAGGTGGGACAGGGGGCCGGGTGCGTTGGGTTCGCGCTTGACCGCATCCTCGAAGTAGGCGATCGACGCATCCGGGTCGTTTTTTTCATGCAAGGCATTGGCCAAGCCGATGCGGGCAGCACGATTTTCCTTGTCAATCGAGATGGCCTGTTCGTAGAGGGCAATGGCTTCATCAATGCGGTCCTGGCTGAGGATGCTGCTGGCCAGGTTGCCGATGTATTCGGCATTGTTCGGGTCGGCCTCGATGGCTAGGCGCAGATATTGTTCGGCTTCGGCAAACTTGCCTTCCTGCATGGCGATCAGTCCGCGCGCATGATTGGCAAAGACCAGCTTGGGGGCGCGGGCAAGTACTGCCGTACACAAGGCCTTGGCTTCATCTGTCTTGCGGTTGTCCAGCAGATCCAGGCATTTGCGGACATCCAGCAGATCCTGCAGGTTGGATTTGGCGGCTGCGGGAGCCGGGATTGGAGTAGGTTTGCCGTGCTTCTTGCTGCTCTTGCGCGTCGACATCGAAAAAAGTCCTCTTGGTTGGGCGCATCCTGTGCGCCGGACATGGCTATCCAGCAAGGATGATATGCGCAACTGCCTCTGCGCGAAGAGGTGAATAGAAAGCAAAAAACCTCCGTTTTAAGCGAAGGTTTCTATGGTGTGGCTGGTTGGGTTTGACGTGGAATCCTGAGGGCTGAGCGCGGAGCAGGCTCAGTTCCAGCTACGCAGCAGCCCAACGGCCAAGCCTTCCAAGGCGAACTGGTCTTCCTCGGGCTTGACGATGATGGGCTCGAACTCGGGGTTCTCCGGGAAGAGGGTGATGACGCTGCCGTTCTTCTGGTAACGCTTGACCGTGACTTCATCGGCCAGACGCGCGACCACGATCTGGCCATTGCGAGCCTGGTCGGCGCGGCGCACGGCCAGCAGGTCGCCATCGAGGATGCCGGCGTCGCGCATGGACATGCCGCGCACCTTGAGCAGGTAATCCGGTTTGGCCGGGAACATGGCCGGGTCGACCTGATAGGTCTTTTCCACGTGCTCCTGGGCCAGGATGGGCGAACCTGCCGCCACTCGGCCGATCAGTGGCAGGCTCAACTGCATCAGGGCGGGGTGGGGCAGTGCCATCTGGCGAGCGCTGCCGTTGCTAGGCAGAGTGGCCGATTCGCGCAGGCGGATGCCGCGCGAGGTGCCGGGGGAAATCTCGATGGCGCCCTTGCGCGCCAAGGCCTGCAGGTGTTCCTCGGCGGCATTGGCGGAACGGAAGCCGAGCTCGGCGGCGATTTCTGCGCGCGTAGGAGGGAAGCCGGTGTTTTCGATGGCGTTCTTGATCAGGTTCAGGATCTGTTCCTGGCGCGCGGTCAGTTTGAGCATGGGGTGGGCCTTTCCCGGGGAGAAGGCTGTTTGTATGAACAGTCTGTATTTTTATACAGGTGCAATCCTTGTGTCAACGGCAACATGCACTTGTGGCAGGGAAAAAGACAAGCTTTTGGATACCTATATATAGTTATGGAAGTGAAGTTGTCGGTCGGACGTGTGGGGGGCGAGGGTGGTTGTGTCCTCGGTGCCCGGTCGATTGTCGCCATTCGACCTCGTTTGTCGGCTGCCAAGATTGCTGTTGTACTAAAAACCTAGTATGATCGCTGGTTTTCCTCTTCCCACACCCGTCTTGACGCCGGGGTGGGCGTCTTCAATAAGTCCATAAGGAGTCTTCATGCGTCATTATGAAATCGTATTTATCGTCCACCCGGACCAAAGCGAGCAAGTGCCGGCGATGATCGAGCGTTACAAGGGCATCGTCACCACCCGCGGCGGCAAGGTCCACCGTGTCGAAGATTGGGGCCGTCGTCAACTGGCTTACCAGATCCAGAAGCTGGCCAAGGCTCACTACGTCTGCCTGAACATCGAAGTCGACAGCGAAACGCTGGCTGAAATCGAAACCGGCTTCAAGTTCAACGACGCCGTCCTGCGCCACCTGACCGTCAAGATGAAGAAGGCCGAAACCGGTCCTTCCCCCATCCTGAAGGCAGTGCAGAAGGAAGACGCGGCCAAGAGCCGTACCGAAGCTCCGGCAGCTTAAGCGCTGCGAACATCGCGGAGAGTGAACCAGCTTCAAGTCATCGCCAGCCTGGCAGAACGTGATGTATTGCGTTATACGCCGGCCGGGATCCCGATTGTCACTGCCAGGTTGCAGCATCAATCGGAACAGATGGAAGCTGGCATGAAGCGCCAGGTCGAGTTTGAGATCGCGGCGTTGGCAGCAGGGGAAATCTCCGGTGCTCTCAACAGGGCGGCACTGGGTGAAGTCTTCCGGTTCACCGGCTTTTTGGCCCGCAGGAATCGCAACAGCAAGAGCGTCGTGTTTCATATCGTTGATTTTGGCCCGGTCGCGTCGGATTGAAGACGCAAGGTAGCCAAACAGACCTTACCCAATTTTTAGATACAGGAGCCAACCATGGCATTCGGTAAAAAGTTCGATAAAAGCAAGCTGAAAAACAGCGTCAACAGCCAAACC
>NZ_BADI01001036.1:0-651 GCF_000333555.1 Herbaspirillum sp. B65
ATCTCACGCGCGACCCGGCCAGCACCGCCGCCATCGGGCAGCATTGGATAGAAGAGGGCAAACATCTGGCGATGAAAGTGCCCTCGGTGGTCAGCCCGACCGATTTCAATGTCTTGCTCAATCCACTGCATCCGCAGATGTCTGACATCAAGGTGGTGGAAAAGAAACTGTTCCAGTTCGATGCCAGGCTGTTCGGTGGATGAGGCTGGGCAGGTTTATCTGGATTTGCTTTCGATCAGTTTGACCAGGGCGTGTACGGTCAGGTTGACCGGCGTGCTGATGCCATGCGCCTGCCCGCGACGCACGATGAAACCGTTGAGGTGATCGATCTCGCTGGGTTTGCCGCGCGCCACATCCTGTGCAGTGGACGAGAATTGCGTGGGCATGGTCTCGATGATCTTGCGGATCGCAACATCCACGTCACCGGTCAGCGTCACGCCTTCGGCAGCGGCCACGGCCTTGCATTCGTTCACCAGGTGGCCCATCACTTCCAGCACGCCCACGCCTTCCACCAGCTTGCCATAGGGTAGTTGGGCGATGGCCGACAGGGCGTTGTAGGCGCAATTGATGATGAGCTTCAACCACAGCGCGCCGCGCACGTTATCCGAAATCTCGGTGGGTACGCCGGCGGCGATCAGCGCATCGGCGGCC
>NZ_BADI01001035.1:0-9755 GCF_000333555.1 Herbaspirillum sp. B65
GCGATGTTGGGGATCAATTCCCTGCGTAGCTCCATCGAGCGCGCCAATGATGTACAAAATGAAAAGCTGGAGCCGCTCTATATCGCACGCGAAGCCCTGGACCAGACCGGGATCGCGGCGCGCAATGCCTACGTGTTCCTGGAGGATGCCGAGGCCCAGAAGGAACTGAAGATCGTCGATGAACAAAAGGCGATCTATCTGGCCGAGCTGCAGAAGCTGGAACCCCTGCTGGCTGGCAATCCCAATTTCAGCGTCGTGCGCAGCGGCCTGCTGAAGATGGCCGATGAGCTCCAGCTCCCGCGCCAATATCGCCAAGGCGGGGCGATGGAGGCCTATCGCGATTTCCTGGTCAATCGATGCAGCCCCTTGCGACGCAAGATCGTCGAGGACATCAATCAGCTCATCGCCGAGATCGCCGGCCAGAGCAAGGCTGCCGGCGCTGCCAGCGAGAGTGCGGCCAAGGATGCCTTGCACCTGATTTCCTTGCTGGCCGTGGTGGTGACCCTGCTGGCGGTGACAGTGGCTTTTGTCATCACCCGCGGCCTGCTGCGCCAGCTCGGCGGCGAGCCTGCCTATGCGATGGCCATCGCCCAGCAGATCGCGCATGGCGACCTGGCGGTGGAGGTGAGTACGCGCGCCGATGATCGCAGCAGCCTGCTGTACGCCATCAGGATGATGCGCGACAGCCTGGCAGCCATCGTCGGTCAGGTGCGGCAGGGGACCGATTCGATCGAGCGTGCTTCCACCGAGATCGCCAGCGGCAACGTCGACCTGTCGGCACGCACCGAACGCCAGGCCAGTTCCCTGGAGGAAACCGCCAGCGCCATGGAAGAAATTACCGCGGCGGTGCGCCACAATGCAGAGAATGCGGCCCAGGCCAGCGAGCTGGCCGAATCGGCCTCGGTCATCGCGGTCAAGGGCGGTCAGTTGATGGGCGAGGTGGTGGCGACCATGGATGATATCAACCAGTCGTCCATCAAGGTGGTGGATATCATCAGCGTGATCGATGGCATCGCCTTCCAGACCAATATCCTGGCCCTGAACGCGGCAGTCGAAGCGGCACGGGCGGGCGAAGGCGGACGTGGCTTTGCGGTGGTGGCGACCGAGGTGCGCACGCTGGCCCAGCGCAGCGCCGCCGCGGCCAAGGAGATCAAGGAATTGATCAGTGCTTCGGTGACCAAGGTCGAGGCCGGTAGCAGCCTGGTCAAGGGCGCAGGCGTGACCATGGAAGAGATCGTGGCTAGCGTGCGCAAGGTGACCGGCGTGATCGCCGACATCACCGTTTCCAGCCGTGAGCAAAGCGCGGGTATCGAGCAGGTCAATGACGCCATCACCCACATGGATGAAGCTACCCAGCAGAATTCGGCACTGGTGGAACAGGCCGCTGCTGCTGCCCAGGCGCTGACTTCGCAGGCAGGGTCGCTGGCGCGCCTGGTATCCACCTTCAAGGTCGCGCCGACGGCGGCCGTGCGGGGATAGGGTGGCGCTGGTGCAGAGTTTGCAAGCAGCGGAGTATCCGCTCGCGGTGCCATGCGAAGACACCCGGCTGGCCGAGTTGCAGTCCTACTGCGTACTCGATACCTTGCCCGACATGCTATGCGACCAGGTCACACAACTGGCCAGGTCGATGTTCGGGGTGGAGATCGCGCTGGTGTCCTTGGTCGATGAATATCGCCAATGGTTCAAGTCGCGCATCGGACTGGAGGTGCGCGAGACGCCGCGTGCGGATTCCTTCTGCGCGCACGCCATCTACTCCAGCGGCAGCATGGTGGTGCTGGATGCCCGGCAAGATGAGCGTTTCGCCGACAACGTGCTGGTGACCGGTGCGCCGTTCATCCGCTTCTACGCCGGCGCGCCGCTGGTCACGCCCCAGGGACAGCCGCTGGGAACGCTGTGCATCATCGATTCGCAGGCGCGCAGTCATTTCAGCCAGGTCGAACAGGCGCAACTGGAGCAACTGGCGGCCATCGTCATGGAGCGTCTGGAGCAGTTGCGCAACAGCGGCTACACCGATCATGTGACGGGTTTGCCCAATCGCGCCAGGCTCATGGAAGCGCTGCGGTCGCGCGCCCAGGAGATCGGCCCGGTGAGCCGCTCGTGCGCAGCGCTGGCGGTGGATATCTGTCCACGTGAATATTTGTTCGACATGGTCAAGGCGCTCGGCTGGGATTATGCCGAGGCGTTTCTGGTCGAGGTCTGTCGTACGCTGCAGCGCGCATTGGGAACCACCCAGGTGTACCGGGTGGCGACCACCACCTTCGTCTACCTCGATGACGGTGATGCGCAGCAGCGCCAGCAGCGGCAGGCGTCGCTGCAGCGCCATTTTGCCCATGCGCTGGAGATCCATGGCATTCCGCACCAGCTCGACATCGCGGTGGGCGTACTGCCACAGGTCGATGAACTCGATGGAGGCGACGTGGTGCGTGCATTGCTGACGGTGATCGACGTGAGCCGCGAGGAAGGCGTCTCGCCGCGCATCTTCGAACCGGCTCATGCAGAAAACCAGCGCTATGCCTTCTGGGTACTGTCGGCCTTGCCGGTGGCGTTCAACACGCCGGGCGAACTGAGCCTGTATTACCAGCCCAAGATCAGGTTACACGATGGTGCCTGCATCGGGGTCGAAGCGCTGATCCGCTGGCAGCACCCCATCCTGGGCAATATCTCGCCGGAGGTGTTCATCAGCCTGGCGGAAAAGACCGCCCAGATCCGCCAGATCACCACCTGGGTAGTCCGCCAGGCGGTGGCACAGGCAGCGCACTGGGCGCAGCGCGGACGCGCCACGCCGGTGGCCATCAATACCTCGGCCAGGGATTTCGAGGCCGATGACTTGCAGTGCCTGTTGGCGCAACTATTGACGCAGCACGTGGTGCCGCCCGGTCTGATCGAAATCGAATTCACCGAGAGTGCCATGGCCAGCAACCCTGAGGTGGTGCGCCAGCGCGTGCAGGCCATCCGCGAACTGGGGGTGAAGGTGGCCATCGATGATTTCGGTGCCGGCTTCAGCAATCTCAGCTACCTCAAGAGCATCCCGGCCGACGTCATGAAGATCGATCGTTCCTTCATTCGTGGCCTGGTCGATGACCAGGCCGACCAGGTGATCGTGCCCTCCATCATCCATCTGGCACACCAGCTTGGCTTTGGCGTGGTGGCCGAAGGCGTGGAGTGCGAACGCACGGTACGCCTGTTGCAGCATCTCGGCTGCGATTATGCCCAGGGCTATGCCATCGCCCGGCCGATGCCGGCCGAGGAACTGGAAGAGTGGATGGGAATGTCCCGCTGAGCAGCAGCGCGTCTTACTGTTGCCGCGCTTCGAGGATTTGCAGCGAGAGGATGTCGGTGGCCATGACCGCCAGTTCTTCCAGCGCCTGCCGCTCATGCGCACGCAGGATGCGCGGTTCGGTATCGATCACGCACAGCGAGCCAAAGGCCTTGCCCTGGTGCATCAGGCGGATGCCGGCGTAGAAGCGGATGTAGGGATCCGAGGTGACCATGGGATTGTTGGCGAAGCGCGCATCCCGGGTGGCATCGGGGACGGTGAAGATATCTTCCTGCATCACGGCGTAATTGCAGAAGGCCCAGGAGCGCGGCGTGGAACTGATGTTCAAACCGTGCGCAGCGCGGAAGATCTGCAGTTCCGAGGTCAGGAAGGTGACCAGGGCGATGGGCACGTCCAGCAATTCGCTGGCGAGCCATGTCAGGCGTTGAAAGCGGGCCTCGCAATGTACGTCTTCCATGATCTGTTCAACAAAGCGCGCACGTTCAGGCTCGTTCAGGCTGACCGGATAAGGAACCTCGATCGGTGGCGCAGACGGACCGGCGGTGGGCTCGGGTTGTTTCACTTCGCGGTGGCCGAGCAAGGTCATGACCGAGCTCAACCGGGTACGCCGGTGACCACCTGGTGTCTTCCAGGAGGCCAGCATTCCGCTTTCCATCCACATCTGGGCGGTCGTGATTGAAACACCCAGCATCTTGGCGGCTTCCCGTGAGTCATCGCAGGGTCGCTGGGCGGCATGTCGTTGTCATCAGATGGTACTGCGCGTCCCATTTGATTGATCCTTGTAAAAGTATAACTGTGCTAGATAAAATTTGATATTTCGCATATTTAATATTTTATGGATGGCAGAAATACAACAAAGGAAAATACTTTAATATTTTCCCCTCCAGTAAGGGCTGCCATAGGCAAAAATGCGAAATAAACAAATTTTCATAATGTAGGGGCAAGAACTTACCTGTTCCTGGGGCGGACTTTTTCCTATGGGGCGGGAATTTTTTTGGGCCCACGGAGTTTTAATGATGTTCGTGCCAATGGGGGCATTGTAGTGCTCAATGCAAAATGATGTCGGACAAGTCCCCTCGTTCTGCTTCGAAGCTGACTTGGGTCAAGCCCTGCAGGCCAGTTTGTGCAGACACGAGGAAACAGAAAGGGAGCCATGAGTCAGCAAGAGGAGGCCGGCGCGGATTCCCATCGGATGAAAATATGCATCGCCGGGACGACCTACGTCATCGAGAGCCGGGCGCTGGACCTGTCGGAGGGGGAGCGGTTTTATGAATACCGTGTCTGGTGTGAGGACCAGGTAGTGAAGGATTGGACGCAGGGCAACATGGCTGATTTCTTCGCGCCCAGCCTGCGGCAAGGATAGATAGGAAGGTCATGGCGGCGGGCGTATGCCGCGCCGCAAAGCTGTCCCGCCTCCTCATCCCCCCGAGGGGGCGTTAAGCCCTGCTCCGTGAGGAGTGGGGCTTTTTTTTATCCTGCGCAAAGACCAAAGCCACCGTGCGGGTGGCTTTCATGGAGTGTGTCAATGCAGCGTATTGAGCTTGGTACAGTTACGCAATGGTAGTGTTGGTCCAAGTCTTTCCTTTTCTTGAGAACGATTTCCTTGCAGATCGCCCCTACCTTACCTTTGACCGCAGACTCCAAGTCGTTCTCGTACTAAATTGAGGCGCAGGTCACGTCAATTCCAATGCTCGAACCTAATCCTGCATTCTGCTGCAGGAAGTCGGGCATTGTTGTCCAACATCGTCTGCAGAGCTGCTGCCGCTCGATTGGGAAGTACTACCTTGTGCGCAACCAACTGGTCCAACAGCCAAAGTGCACCATGAACTTGGACTGACTCGTTTTTTGCAAGTGTCCGCAATTTTCCATCACCTGTCAGCAATGGCATTTGCCTTTCCTTCGCCAGGTAATAACAAGACATGTCCGCAAGAGATGGATTGTTGTGCTGCTGCGTAAGCTGTTCTAACTGTTGAATCTCTTCTCCGCTGAGAGGTTCAATTATCAGTCCGAGCTGTATTAACGGTTTTAGGTCCGGTTCGTCCAGCTCAAAGGCGACAAACTCCGTACAGCATAAAGAGAACGGGAGCTTGAAGAGTTCATTAAGGAGAGAGGCATGGTGAAAATCTATCCAGATGTTTGTATCTGAAATATAAACCTTTGCCATCAGCCCTCCATGGCCAATGGATTAGCGTTCTCAACAGCAGATATTGGACGTTGCAGAAATTCGGCTGCGCGAGAAAGAGTAATCAGACCTTCGGCAAGACCTCGGTAAACCAGAGAGGAGAACCTCAGCGGTTTTTCGCAAGGCATAGCCTCAGGCTCTGCAGTTTTCCATCCTCTTCTAGCAATATCAATGTTCAGTGCCTTGTAGCTTCCGTCATCAATAATGTGCAGGTCCTTCAATCGTCGTAATGCTACCTGCATCGACACTCCGTATCCCCGTTTTGCTAACATCAACTCCTGCAACAGCACGCTTCGTCGACGTCCGCCAAAATCAGCTTCAACGCGCTCCTTTGGGTACAGAAGGGCGCCAGCAAATCGGTGGCAGCACAGTTCTTGCTCTTTCTCGGGCATGTCATCAGGTAATGCCATTATCCAGTGACCTAACTCGTGCGCTGCGGTGAAGCGCTGACGCTCTCCTGCTCGTCTCCTGTTTAAAGCGACCAGGACATGTTGTTGGTCTTTAGTGGCGACGCAGGCTCCGTCAAAATCATGAACTCCCTCAAGCAACGCTACCTTGATACCGTGCTCCTCAAGCAATTCGGTCAAGTTCGCAATGGCATCATTTCCAAGACACCACTCTTCGCGCAATTGTGAAGCTGCAGTTTCTGCTTCGTCTCGACTATTGACTCGAATTG
Organism: Herbaspirillum sp. B65; assembly: GCF_000333555.1. Taxonomy (NCBI): domain Bacteria; kingdom Pseudomonadati; phylum Pseudomonadota; class Betaproteobacteria; order Burkholderiales; family Oxalobacteraceae; genus Herbaspirillum; species Herbaspirillum sp. B65. Next base: position 6,136 of record NZ_BADI01001035.1, read on the forward strand.
AGCCGGCAGGGCTCGGCTTCGAGTTTTTCTGTACAGAAGCGAAAATTTGCTCCAACGCGATGTAGCGCTCCAGGTGGTCGCGTGCTTGTTCAATGACCACTTGCTGGTCACGTTTTGGCATTTTGGATAGTTTGCGGAATTCGACCGGAGCGAGTTCAGTCGTGTCAGCCCGGAAGAAGTATTCGGGTTTCACATTCAGTACTTTGGCGAGCTGGAGAATACGGGTTGAGTTGGGTAAAACGTCGCCCTTCTCGAACTTGCTCAAAGCCTGCTTTGAGATATCCCCCATGAGCTGCGCCAAGGCCTCTAGACTCAGCCCGCGCAGTAGTCTGGCGCGTTGGATTCGATTGCTAATCATGGGTGGCTCCTTATGGTTGACAAAATACATTTTTTCATGATTTTTGTCAACCGGAGGCTGTGCCTATGCTCGGCGTCGTCTGGCGCCCGAGCAAGGCTAAAACGCCTAGCTATAGGTTGTGTGACGGGGAGTTCCCGCAATCAAAACCTAAAGTGAATCGCCCCGGAACCACTAGGGCCTGTTCACATGTTGTTGCAGCTCCTTGCCGTAGCACCACTACGACGCGTCGCTGCGCCTAGGCACTCAACGCTTGGCGATCTCTCGCACTCGCAGATTAAATGTGAACAGGCCCTAGACACTCCGCAGCCTAAAATATCAGGCAACCCAGGTGTCATCATGAGTAACAAGCGTTATCCGGAGGAGTTCAAGATTGAGGCAGTCAAGCAGGTCACGGAACGGGGCCACTGAGCCCCTGATGTTGCGAAACGACTCGGGGTGTACGAATGGATAAAGAAGTACGCATTGGCGCCTGAGGAGCGTCGGGCACAGGTTAGCCAGCAAGAAGAGCTGCGTCGCCTCAAGGCCGAGCTCGAGCGCGTCACCGAGGAGCGCGACATCCTAAAAAAGGCCGCCGCGTTCTTTGCCAACGAGTCTCGGTAAAGTACGCGTTCATTGTGGCTCACGAACCCCAGCATGCCGTTCGCACGATGTGCCGCGTAATGCGCTTCCATCCCAGCGGCTACTACGCTTGGAAGGCTCGACCGGAATCCGATAGGACCAAGGAGAACCGGCGGCTCCTGGCGCTCATCAAGCAATCATGGCTGGAATCTGGCGGGGTCTATGGCTATCGCAAGATTACGGCATACAGACTTTATTGTTAATTATCAGTTGGCTTACCAACTGGTCTCCCTCTCCGCCGTCGAAGAAATCTTGTGAATGGCCAGGTCAGCCCCTTCGAATTCCTGCTCGGGATCAAGACGGATGCCGACCGCCTTCTTGAGCAAGCCATACACGATCCATCCCCCCAGCGCCGCAATGGCGATGCCCATGAGGCTGCCGATCAACTGCGCCATGAAGGACACGCCACCGCGTCCCCCCAGCGCCTGCAGGCCGAAGATGCCGGCCGCCAAGCCACCCCACAGACCGCACAGGCCGTGCAGCGGCCACACGCCCAGTACGTCGTCGATCTTCCATTTGTTCTGGGTGCGTGTGAACATCCAGACGAAGATGGCGCCGGCGATGCCGCCTGTGAGCAGTGCGCCCAGCGGGTGCATCAGGTCCGAGCCGGCGCACACGGCCACCAGGCCGGCCAGCGGGCCGTTGTAGGCGAAGCCGGGGTCGTTGCGGCCCATCAGCAGCGCCACCAGGGTGCCGCCGGCCATGGCCATGAGTGAATTCATCGCCACCAGGCCGTTCATCTTCTCCAGCGTCTGCGCGCTCATGACGTTGAAGCCGAACCAACCCACCGTGAGAATCCACGCGCCCAGCGCCAGGAACGGGATGTTGGAGGGCGGGTGCGCCGCCACCGCGCCTTCCTTGCTGTAGCGGCCACGGCGCGCGCCCAGCAGCAGTACCGCCGGCAGCGCGATCCAGCCGCCCACGGCATGGACCACGATGGAACCGGCGAAGTCATGGAATTCGGCGCCGAAACGGGCTGCCAGCCAGGCCTGCACACCCAGGTGCTGGTTCCAGGCGATACCCTCGAAGAAGGGATAGACCAGGCCCACCAGTACGGCAGTGGCCACCAGTTGCGGATTGAACTTGGAACGCTCGGCAATGCCGCCCGAGATGATGGCCGGGATGGCCGCCGCAAAGGTCAGTAGGAAGAAGAACTTGACCAGTTCGAAGCCGCTTTTCTGGGCCAGTGTCTCGGCACCGGCAAAGAAGCTCACGCCATAGGCCACGTAATAGCCGATGAAGAAATAGACGATGGTCGAGACCGCAAAGTCGGCCAGGATCTTGACCAGGGCATTGACCTGGTTTTTCTTGCGCACCGTGCCCAGTTCAAGGAAGGCGAAGCCGGCGTGCATGGCCAGGATCATGATCGCCCCCAGCAGGATGAAGAGGGCGTCTGCGCCGTTTTTGTGATCGTCCACCAGAAAATCTCCCAAAAATTGTGCAATGAAAGAATGAAAAGCCTGGATTCAAGCAATTTCCGTTCCATTTTGGTGATTCTTCGGCAGTGGTTTGATTTTTAAGGACTTTTTCGGTGCGCATCAATTCGGGATATGAAGTTTTGCACGAATTTCGTGCGATCGCGCAGAGCCCCCCGGATTGAAGCTGTATTTTAGTGCGCGTCGTCAGCTGGCCCTTGTGGTCCCGAAATTTTATGAAAATCGCATCATTTTGCATTTTTCAGACCCTCAGGTCAGCCTTGGTCATCCTGCTTTCATGGAACGGTCATACTGGATCGCTACATTGCAACTCCCCCTCTGTTTCCTCACCCTCACAGGAGTTGCCATGCCCGACCAGAATTCGCCAGCCGACCACAGCCGTCGCCGTTTCCTGCGCGACAGTGCCGCCACCGCCGTGGGCAGTGCGGCCGTGATCGCCAGCCCCGCCGCCTTGGCGGTGGCGCCGGCCATCGTCACTTCCGAACGCCTGCGTCCGCAGTTGCCCAGCGGCATCATGAGCGGCGACGTCACCCGCGATAGCGCCATGGTCTGGGCGCGTAGCGATCGCACGGCGCGCATCCTGGTCGAGTATTCCACCAGCGAGCATTTCGCCAATCCCATCCGCATCGCCGGCCCCACCGCGCTGGCCCGTGACGACTACAGCGCCCGCGTGGATCTGCGCGGTCTGCCGGCGGGGCAGCGCGTCTATTACCGCGTGCAATTCCAGGACCTGGTGCATGAGTCGGCCTTGAGCGAACCGCTGACCGGCAGCCTCATGGTGCCGGCCGCGGCCCAGCACGGCCAGGTGCGCGACATCACCTTTGCCTTCTCGGGCGATGAAGCCGGCCAGGGATGGGGCATCAACGAGCAGTGGGGCGGTTATCGGGTATATGAATCAATGCGCCGTTTCCGTCCCGATTTCTTCATCCACTCGGGCGACCAGATCTATGCCGATGGGCCGATCCAGGCCGAAGTGAAGCTGGACGACGGCAGCCTGTGGCGCAACGTGGTCACCGAGGCCAAGTCCAAGGTGGCGCAGACGCTGGACGACTATCGCGGCAACTTCGCCTACAACATGCTGGACGCCAACAAGCGCCGCAACGAAGTCATTGCCAATCGCGCCAACGAAATGCTGGGGCAGGGTCTGGGTGGCAAATCGCCGGTGCACCCCAATGACCACGTCAACGCATCGCAATCGTCCAATGACA
>NZ_BADI01001034.1:0-2364 GCF_000333555.1 Herbaspirillum sp. B65
CAGATTAAATGTGAACAGGCCCTGGCCAGCACAACAGGGACAGCATAATGAAAAAGAAAGAAGCGCTGATTGAATCCGTGAACCGGCTCAAGGCCTCGCATGAACAGGCCGCCGGCATCCTGCAAGCCATCGTGCACGACGTGGTGCGGGTCAGCAAAGGCGGCAGCAACCTGCCCGAGCGCCGCGACTTTCGTCGCTATCGACGGGCGATCAAGGAATTGAAATTGCAGTGCCTGCAGGTGGAAATGATATTGGCCGAATTCGACCGGGAGGAGTGATCTCTACAGCAGATCAATCGACTTCGATCGATCTGCTATCGAGATGGTGTGGTCGCTCAGGAATCAGCGCTAGAGCTGCGGGCTGTTTTCACGCATGTCCTGGTCAGAATAATTGTCGCCTTGCGGCTTGTTGCGCGAGCCGTACTGATCACTGTCCCCAGGGGCATGGGTCTTGCCACTGTCGAGCATGTCGCGCTCATTGGTACCGCTGCGTGGATTGCCGGGCGAGTCCAGGTCTTGCGGGCCGGAGGTGTCGGGCGGGTGGGTGTGCTTGTTGAGGGCGTCGCTCATGAGGGGCTCCTTGAGGTTGTGGAGGGGCGGATGCATGGTCATCTGATCATGCAGCGGATCATGCTAGCCCGAGTGATGTCGCCTGTATGTCGGTCACTGGCTCGACACCGCGTGGACTGCACCGACATCCTTGCCGGAATCGACGCGTGCATGGCGCGTTGCCTCCCGCTCATCAAGACGGGCCGACGCCTCCGACAGCCTCTGCCCACAGGGCAAGTGGCGCCTCGCTGATGGTCGCACCCAGGGGGGCTGTTTAGTCTGGGACACGATGCAGGTGTTGACCTGTTCGCGTTGTCGTCACTCCCCTCCCATCGATCGCATTCCTCCAGGAGATACCATGCGTGCACTGCTCTATCATTCGGCCCACGACGTGCGGGTCGAATCCGTTCCCGACCCCATCATCCAGGAAGCCGACGACATCATCCTCAAGGTCAGCGCCACCGCCATCTGCGGTTCCGACCTGCACTTGTATCGCGGCAAGATTCCCGCCACCCAGGCCGGTGACATCCTCGGGCATGAATTCATGGGGGTGGTGGTGGAAGCCGGGCCGGCCGTCAAGCGCCTCAAGAAAGGTGACCGGGTGGTGGTCCCCTTCGTCATCGCCTGCGGCCAGTGCTTCTTCTGCGACCAGCATCTCTACGCGGCCTGCGAGACCACTAATCCCGAGCGCGGCGCCATCATCAATGGCAAGGGCATCCGTTCCGGCGCGGCCATGTTCGGCTATAGCCATCTGTATGGTGGAATGCCGGGCGGCCAGGCGCAGTACGTGCGGGTGCCCAAGGCCGATGTAGGACCGATCCGCATCGACTCGGCGCTGGCCGATGAGCAGGTGCTATTCCTGAGCGATATCCTGCCCACCGGTTACCAGGCGGTGAAGAATGCCGGCGTGCGCGAAGGCAGCAGCGTGGCCATCTACGGCGCCGGGCCGGTGGGCCAGATGGCGGCTGCTTGCGCGCGGATGCTGGGGGCGGAAAAGATCTTCATGGTGGACCACCATGATTACCGGCTGCGCTTCGCAGTGGAGCAGTATGACGTGCTGCCGGTGAACTTCGATCAGGTCGATCCGGGTGAATACATCATCGCCAATACCGCCGGCCGCGGGGTGGATGCGGTGATCGATGCAGTCGGTTTCGAAGCCAAGGGCAGTGTGCTGGAGACGGCGATGACCAACCTCAAGCTCGAAGGCAGTAGCGGTCAGGCGCTGCGCCACTGCATCGCCTCGGTGCGGCGCGGCGGTACCCTCAGCGTGCCGGGGGTGTATGCCGGTTTCATCCACGGCTTCCTGTTCGGTGACATTTTCGAGAAGGGGCTCACCGTCAAGACCGGCCAGACCCACGTGCAACATTACATGCCCGAACTGCTGGCCAGCATCGAGGATGGCTGGCTGCGCCCGGAAGCCATCATTACCCACCGCCTGCCGTTGGAAGAGGCGGCGCAGGGGTACCGGATCTTCAATGAAAAGCAGGAGGAATGCCGCAAGGTGGTCCTGACGGCATGAGTGAACCAAGGCAGTACGTGCTGTCCTTTTGCCCGCTACCTGGGCGTACCAAGCCACCTTTCGGGGTGGCTTTTGCATGGGATTAGGGGGATGCGGATTGTGACCAGAAAATGAATGCGATTGTGATGTGATGCATAAACGACAATGTGCCAAGATTCCTTTGCTGGTCTGACCTTTGTGTGCGTAAATACCCGTCGATATGTGAAAAATGTGAATAAACGACCAGTACGGCCGTGCACTTTCTGCATATTTCTTATTTTTATGCAGTTCGTATTCACGGGGAAAGTAGATGAAGGG
>NZ_BADI01001033.1:0-2130 GCF_000333555.1 Herbaspirillum sp. B65
GCTTCGGTGCTGACCTTCGGCATCGCCTTGCAGGACATCCCGGAAGGCATGATCGTAGCCACCGCCTTGCGCGGCATCGGTTATGCGCGCGGCGACGCCATCGGCTGCGGCATCCTCTCGGGACTGGTGGAACCGTTGGCGGCCGTGGCGGGAGCGGCCGTGGTGTCGCTCTCGGCTGCCATGCAGCCATGGGCGCTGGGGGGCGCGGCCGGGGCCATGCTGTTCGTGCTGGCGCATGAGGTGATTCCCGATCCGCATCGGCGCCATGATGGGCTGGCGGCTACCTGCTGTCTCATCGTCGGCTTCGTGCTGATGATGGTGATGGATACGGCCTTGTCGTGAGGAGCGAGCCATGCGCAGTGATGCACCCCACGACGATGCGCCGACGCTGACCTATGTGCAATTGTGGCAGGGGGCCGAGGTGCTCATCCGCAAAGGTGGCGAAGAGGAAGCGGGCTCGCGCTGGGTGTTCCTGTCGGCATTGCTGATGCTCTCGCTGTGCCTGGAAGCCTATCTCAACCATGTCGGGCCGCTGCTGTTCGGTGCCTCCTGGAGCGAGGGCGATCAGGCACCCGCGACCAAGGATGCCAAGGCCCGCTTGCGCTTGGTCTGTGCCGCCTGTGGCGTGGCGCTGGAAGCCCCGCACAAATACCGTACCGTCGCGCTGACCTTGCTGGAGCTGCGTGCCAGTCTGGCCGAGGCGACCCAGGTGCGACTGCCGCCGCTGGAGTCCGAGCAGCGGCGCGGGGCGGAGCCGGACCCGGCCTGGAGCCCCTACTGCCGGCGCAATGTGGTGCTCGACTATCGCAGCCAGTTGCGGCTGCTGTTGGGCCGCTTGCAGGCGGGCCTGCCGGCGCAGGCGCGCTCGTCCCTGCTGATCTGAACAAGAGGCCGGTCCCTGCGGGAGTCGGCCTCTTCTGCTACTGCATTTTTGCTGCTGCCTGCTCAGGCGGCGACTTTCTCGTTGACCTGTTGCAGGGCCAGCTTGCTCAGCTTCTGGTCGGTGGCCTTTTCTTCCTGCAGGGTTTCATCGAGCAGCTTGGCGGCCTCGTCCAACCCCAGTTGCTTGGCCAGCGCGCACAGGGTGCCGTAGGTGGCGATCTCGTAGTGTTCCACCTTTTGCGCCGCGCCGATCAGGGCGGCATCCAGGACCGGGCCCTTTTCGATCTCATCGATCTGTTCCCGTCCTTCTTCCACCAGGCCTTCCATGGCCACGCACTTGATGCGCTTCAAGCGCAGGTCGGCGCCTTCCACCAGACGGTCGATGCGTTCGACCTGGCCCTGGGTTTCTTCCAGGTGCTGCTCGAAGGCCTGACGCAGCTCGGGTGTAGTGGCCGCGCGGGCTAGTCGCGGCAGGGCGCGGGTGAGCTGCTTTTCGGCGCTGTAGACGTCGGAGAGACTATGGATGAAGAGGTCTTTCAAGGTCTTGACGGTCATGCTGATCTCCTGGAAATGAAATGAGTTCTAGGCAGTGGCGAAGGCGGCGGCAGGCAATCAAAAAGGGCCCCGCAGGGCCCTCTGCCAACACACGGGGTGCCAGGTGTTAGCGGTTGTTGCCGCTATTGCCCTGGTTGCCGCCATGGCTGTTCTGGCCGCCCTTGCGGCCGGCTTCACGGGCTTCTTCGGAGGTGAACTCGTGGGCCGTGCCCTTTTCGTGAGCGGCCTTGCCGCCCTGGCTGGCGATTTCGCGCTGCTTGTTTTCATCCATCGAAGCGAAGCCGCGGTTGCTGGTCGAGCCTTGGTTTTGGTTTGCCATGGTGTATCTCCTTTTGAGGGTGAACAATTGCGCAGGGCTTGATCTGCCCTACGAGTCCTCATCTTAGGGAGGGCCGCATGTTAGCGATATCAGCGTAGCGCTCAACGAGGAGGTGAGGCGTGCTGTCAGCGATGCCAGCATCCGTGAAGAAGAGCCTGAGCGCGACGGAACGAAAAGGCGGCCAGGCACTCAATGGCTTGTTCACCGTCACGCCAGCGTGACCGGCACAGCTAGGGCCTGTTCACATTTAATCTGCGAGTGCGAGAGGTCGCCAAGCGTTGACTGCCTAGGCGCAGCGACGCGCCGTGGTGGTGCCACGGCAAGGAGCTGCAACAACGGCAGGCGACGCTTGGCGGCCTCTCCCGGAGGGGTGC
>NZ_BADI01001032.1:0-3805 GCF_000333555.1 Herbaspirillum sp. B65
GCTCTATGAGCACGCCGACTATGCGCTGTACCAGGGCAAGCGCGCACTGCGCGGTACCGTCACGCTCTTTTCCGCGCAGGACAAGGCCCAGATCCAGCGCAATGCCAACATCGAACAAGCCTTGCGACGGGCTGATTTCGAGCGTGAATTATCGGTGGTCTTCCAGCCCATCGTGCGTCTGGACGACTGCCAGCCGGTCGCCTTCGAAGCCCTGGCGCGCTGGCACAGTGCCACCAAGGGCGTGGTGGCGCCGATGGAATTCATCCCGGCTGCCGAACGCATGGGCATCATCAACCAGTTGAGCGTGACGCTGCTGAAGAAGGCGCTGCAGGCCGCAGCCGCCTGGCCCCCTGAGATGCGCCTGTCCTTCAATCTTTCGGCCAATGACATCAACACCAGCGAAGGCATGAGCGAGATCGTCAAGGTCATCACCGGCTCGGGTTTCTGTGCTTCGCGCCTGGATCTGGAAATCACCGAAACGGCGGTGCTGCAGGATCTGGAAAAATCACGCCAGTTGGTGACCTCCCTGCGCCAGCTCGGCTGTGGCATCACGCTCGACGACTTCGGCACCGGCTATGCCAGCTTGAGCCATCTGCACGCGCTGCCGCTGACCCGCATCAAGATCGACAAGAGCTTCGTGGCCGACATCGAACATGATGCCGTGAGCCACAAGATCATCAAGTCCTTGCTGGCCCTGAGCCATGACATGCAACTGGCCTGTGTGGTGGAAGGGGTGGAAACGCCCCAGCATCTGCAAAGCCTGCGCGAACTGGGTGCGGTCTATGGCCAGGGCTATCTGTTCTCGGTGCCGCTGGCCGCCGACCAGGTCCAGTGCTGGCTGGAACGCCAGGCCCAGTGCGGCTGTATGGGCCTTACTGCCTAGGCCTTGCGCCCATGGCGCACGGCATCGAAGTCCATGCCGCTGGCGCGATAGACTTCCTGCAGCGCATTGAGGATGTGGACATCGTCGGTGCGCACCAGCAGTAGCGCCTCGCAGGACCAGAACACTTCCTGTCGTCCCGCTCCCACGTTGGGATCGTCGCGGTTGGTGAGCATGTCCAGCCAGCTGCTGTCGAAGTGGACATTGGTTTGCTTATATTCCAGGATGAAGTTGCCGCTGGAGGGGCCGGCCTCATCATCCATCACCCGCAACTCCAGTTGCTCGGCAGCCAGGCCCCGCTCGCGCAGGGCGTCGTAGGCTTGCTGGGCGGCCACCAGGGTGGGGAAGGGGAAGGCCGCCACCGCCGGCTGCGGCGTATTTTCCATTCCACTTTTTGTCCCATTGGTTCCACTCATCCCATTCATCCCGTTCATCATCACACCTTGGCTGCTTGACCGGGCGTCGCCGAGCGCACCAGGAAGTCGCGCGTGACGGTGGGCAGGTGGTTGAGCATCCAGCTGCTCATGGCTTTTTCCTGTTCCAGGATGGCGCTGCAGATGCGTTCGGTTTCGCTGTCGCCGGCTTCGCGGGCGGCGGCGATGAGCGAGGTGTAGCAGGCGATCTCCAGGTTCTCGAACACATAGCCGGCGATGGCGCCCTTGACCACTTCATCGTGCTGGGTCATGCCGCCCGCAGCCTGGGCAAAGGCCGTCATGCGAGCAGTCATGTCCTTGAGCAGGGAGGCGCTGCCATTCAAGCGCTTGATGCAGGCTTCCACCTGCTGCTGCTGGCCCAGGGTCTCCTGCAGGTGCGATTCCAGGCGCGCTTTCAGTTCGGGATAGTGATCGATGCGGTTGGCTTGCGCCTTGAGCATCTGTTCGGCTTGCTGTTCCATGGCGTGGGCATCCTTGAGCCAGGCCAGCAGGTTTTCGTTGACGTCGGTAGTCATGCGATTCTCCTTGTGATTCTGGTAGAGGCCTGGCCCCTCACGTAAGGCTAGGCGGGGCCAGGGAAGGCAGGGTCGACCTCAGGGTTGCTTGGCCTTGAGGTTCATCTCGGGATCGGCCGAGCCGATCTCGGCCCCGGTCAGCGGTTCGCCATCCTGGGCCGAGGCGGTGCGGGCGGCCATCTGGTCCAGCACGGCCTGCTCATCGGCGCTCAGTTCCACGCTGGCCTGGCCATCGCCGCCATCGACCGGAGTGAGGGCATCGGCGCCATCCAGGCGTTCCCATTGCTGGCCGTCATTCCAGGGGCCGGTCTGTTCGCCCACGCCTTGCGAGAGATTGACGTAGACCTTGGAGAAGCGCGGATCGCCAGGCAGCTTTCCCGGCGGGAAATTGGGGCGGATCGCATAGAGCGCCTTCTCGAACGACTTCTGATGCGCGATCTCGCGCGTCATCAGGAAGCCCAGCGCTTCCTTCACGCCGGGGTCGTCGGTGAGGTTGATGAGGCGTTCATAGACGATCTTGGCGCGGGCTTCGGCGGCGATGTTGGAGCGCAGGTCGGCGGTGGGTTCGCCGATGGTGTCGACGTAGGCCGCGCTCCAGGGAACGCCGGCCGAATTGACCAGCGGTGCGCCGGCGCCATAGAGCACTTGCGTGACGTGGCTGTCGTTGCCGGCACCGGTGATTTCCTTGTAGAGCAGGCCTTCTTCTTTCACGCCTTCGGCCAGCTTGCCCTTGGCACCCTTGGTGAGCATGACCACGATATTGCCGATCACTTCCAGGTGGCTCAGTTCTTCGGTGGCGATATCGAAGAGCATGTCCTTGCGGCCGGGGTCATCCTCGGCAATGGCTTGGGTGAAGTAGCGGCAAGCGGCGGCCAGTTCGCCTTGCGGGCCGCCGAACTGTTCCAGCATCAGGTTGGCCAGCCCGGGATTGGGGCCGGCGACGCGTACCGTGTATTGCAGGCGTTTGTTGTGGGCAAACATATCGGTCTCCTTGTGGGGGCGGGTGAAGTGAAGGAAAAGGGAAGCCATGCCCGGCGCATGAGCTGCGCCGCGTGGGCTTGGTGCGATCAACTGAAGTTTCATGCTAGGAGGGAAGTGCTCTGCCATACCATCGGCAGCAGCGGAAATTGCGCGGTGATCGGTGACGCTCAAGCGTGTCGGACATCCTTAGCGCGACAAGGCCTGCCCTGCGCGGCAGTGGCCGTGACCGTCGGACGACGACAGGGTAGAGATTCAGTGTTAGTCCGATGGGAGCCGCGCGGGCGGATCGCTAGACTGGCGCGTATCAAGCCGCATTGCGCTCTTGCTTTTTTCCTGGTGCAGCAGTGCGCTTCCCCATCCCGGTGGCTTGCCCCTCCGTTAGAACCAAGGACCCGTATGCTGCGCAAAGTCGAGCCTTCCGCTTCCACTGTCATTGCCTCCCTGGACCCGCCGGCCTGCAATCCGCAACAGGCGATGCGCCTGAGCTGGCCGCTGGTGGCGTCGGGCGTGCTGCTGGTGGCCTTGGCGCTGGGCTGGTGGAGTGCCCAGGAGCCACGCATCTGGCGCGCCTACTGTGGTGGCATGGCGGCGGCTGCCGCCACGGCCGCCGGCACGCTGCCACTGTTCTTTTCGCGCCGCTTCTCGCCGCGCATGTCGGACTGCTGTACCGGTTTTGGCGCTGGGGTGATGCTGGCCGCATCGGTGTTCTCGCTGATCTTGCCGGCCCTGCACAGCCTGGAACAAAGCGGTGCCGGCCAGCAGTTGGCCAGCCTCGTCACCGGCGCCAGCGTGCTGGTCGGTGCGCTGCTGGTGCTGGTGCTGCAGCGTGCCGGGCACGCTCATGATGAGCTGGCGCAGCAGGCCGCATTGCGGCGGGTCTGGCTGTTCGTGCTGACGGTGGGCTTGCACAACCTGCCCGAAGGCTTGGCGGTGGGCGTGGCGTATGGCGGGGTGTCTTCCGAGCAGGCTTCGGTGCTGCCTTCGCATCGCCTGCA
>NZ_BADI01001031.1:0-8656 GCF_000333555.1 Herbaspirillum sp. B65
GTTTTGCAGGCGCTGTGCCACTTCACTGCGCAAGTCGCGCAGTTCCGTTTGAGAGACCCACCATTGCGCGCCCAGGCCGGCAATGACCATCAGCAACACGACGGTCTGTGCGCGCTGTCGGCGGCGCAGTACGGCCGTACCGTCTGGCGTGGTGAAGGTATAGGACGCCTGCGAGGCAGCCGCACCAGCGTTGTGGCTGGCTTGCGGCTGAGGCTCCGGCAATTGGGGGGTGGATTGCTGTTCGTTCATGGGCTGGATTGTAACGCGGCAAATTACGGGGCCGCTCAGGGAGCTACGGGAGCAAGCGCAGCAAGTAAGCGTTCATCGCCCGAACCGGTCAGGATGACCTGCACGAAACCCTGCTGCCGTGCGGTCTCGGCGATCCGGTGGTGGGAGACGACGATTCGTTGCCGTTGCAGTTTTACCACACGTTCCTCGCCCCCGGCTAGTCTTGCCAAGTCCAGCAAATTGCGCAAGGCCTCGGAACTGGTGATGACCCAGTCGGCTCCACCGTCGAGCAAATCCAGCAGCAGCGCGCCGCTGCGCGCATCCAGCGTAGGGGCCAGGCGGCGGTAGGCGGTCAGGTGCTCGACGGTGACACCATGTTGTTGCAAAGCTTCACTTAGGAAATCACGACCGGTCTGGCCGCGCACGATCAGAGCGCGTTTGTTGCGCAATTGTTCCATAGGGAGGGATTTGAGCAATTCCTCAGAATCCATCTTGTCGGCGCGTTGCGGGCCGTAGACGGTGGCATTGCTGGTATCCACGCCGTGGGCGCGCAAGGCCAAGCGACTGCCCTCGCCGACGATGCCGATAGGCACCTGGCTGGGCCAGCCGGACAGATGCGCAAAGGCGGCATCGATGGCATTGGGGCTGACGAAGACCACCAGGGCGAACTCGTGCAGGCGCGCCAGCGTGGCCTTGAGTTCGGCATCGTCCGCTACCGGCCCGATGGTCAGCAGCGGGAATATCACCGCGCGCCGCCCCAGTTGCTCGACGCTGGCGGCAAAGGCTTGCGCCTGTTGCAGCGGCCGCGTCACGACCACCGGCAAGGAGGACGACATGTCAGGCCGAAGCGGCATCGGCCTGGGCCTTGCACAGGGCCAGGATGGCATCGGCGCCACGGGCCTTGAGCAGGTCGGCCACTTGCGCGCCCAGGGCTTCGGGCGCGTCGGCGCTGCCCTCGGCTTGGGCGGCAGCAGCTTGCGCACCGTCCGGGGTGGCGATCATGGCGCGCAGGTGCAGGCGCTGGCCTTGCAGCGTGGCATAGGCCGCCAGCGGGATCTGGCAACTGGCGCCGAAGATGCGCGAGACCGAACGTTCGGCGGCCGAGACCACGGCGGCAGGCTCATCATGCAGCGGCGCCAGCAGGCGCTTGATGTCGTCGCGACCGGCAGGGATTTCGATAGCCAGCGTGCCCTGGCCGGGCGAGGGCAAGCTTTGTTCGGGGTCGAGGAAGGAACGGATGCGCGCCTTCAGGCCCAGGCGATTCAGACCAGCCACGGCCAGGATGATGGCGGCATAGTCGCCCCGATCCAGCTTGGCCAGGCGGGTATCGAGATTGCCGCGCAGGGGCTTGACCACCAGTTGCGGATAACGCGAGGCGATCATGGCCTGGCGACGCAGGCTGCTGGTGCCGACGATGGCGCCGGGCGGCAGCGCATCGAGGGCAGCGAAGTCATTGGAGACGAAGGCGTCGCGCGGGTCTTCGCGCTCCAGCACGGCGGCCAGCTCGAAGCCAGCGGGCAGGTCCATGGGCATATCCTTCAAGCAATGCACGGCCAGGTCGGCGCGGCCTTCGGCCATGGCCACTTCGAGTTCCTTGACGAACAAACCCTTGCCGCCGACCTTGGACAATGCGCGATCGAGAATCTGGTCGCCACGGGTGGTGGTTCCGAGAATGTTGATGCTGCACTGCGGATATAATGCGGCCAGACGGTCCCGCACGTACTCGGCCTGCCACATGGCAAGGCGGCTTTCACGCGAGACGATGACGATGTTGGAAGGAGGAAATTCTTTCAAGACGGGCTTTCCGATTCAGTCGTGGCAAGCGCGGCAAAAGCGACAGGGAAAGCAGGAGACCGGCGAATCCAGACTGTAAAAAAAACGATTAAAACGATTAAAGATGCGATCCTAAGCGAGCAGCAAGCAAGTTCGATCACACAGACCAGAAGCGAGACACAAACCCAAAACGAGGCAAATTCTAGCACGCACACCCACGGCAATCCGATCCACAAGCACGACTTTCTCCTCCGAAAACCGCAGCAACCGTTGATCATGGCGACTACAAATCCAACTAAACGCAGTGCCCGTTCCACTCCATCCACCCCGTCCACCGCACCCGCCGTCTCCACGGCGCGCGCCCCTGCCGTCAAGCGCAGTCCGGCCACCGACAAGGATGCGCCCTTGAAGGAAGACATCCGTCTGCTGGGCCGCCTGCTGGGCGAAGTCGTGCGTGAGCAGGAAGGCGATGACGTCTTCGAGGTGGTGGAAACCATCCGCCAGACCGCCGTGCGTTTTCGCCGCGAATCCGATGCCAAGGCCGGTGCCGAGCTCGACAAGCTGTTGAAGAAACTGACCCGCGACCAGACCAATTCGGTGGTGCGTGCGTTTTCCTATTTCTCGCACCTGGCCAATATCGCCGAGGACCAGCACCACAATCGCCGCCGCCGCGCCCACCTGCTGGCCGGCTCGCAAGCCCAGCCGGGCAGCGTGGCCTATGCGCTCTCGCGCCTGGATGATGCCGGCGTCTCCGGCGCCCAGGTGCGCAGCTTCCTCAAGGAGGCGCTGGTCTCGCCGGTGCTGACCGCCCACCCGACCGAAGTGCAGCGCAAGTCGATCCTGGACGCCGAGCGCGAGATCGCCCGCCTGGTGGCCGAGCGCGACCTGCCGCTGACCCCGCGCGAACTGCGCCACAACACCGAGCTGCTGCGCGCGCGCATCGCCACGCTGTGGCAGACCCGTATGCTGCGCTATACCAAGCTGACGGTGGCCGATGAGATCGAGAACGCCCTCTCCTACTACCGCATCACTTTCCTGCGCGAACTGCCGGCGCTGTACGACGACATCGAAGCCGAGATCGATAGCCAGTTCCCCTCGCGCGCCAAGGCGCGTGCGGCCGAGCTGCCGCCCTACCTGCAGATGGGCAGCTGGATCGGTGGCGACCGCGATGGCAATCCCAACGTCAATGCCGCCACCATGCAACATGCATTGAAGCGCCAGTCCACCACCATCTTCGATTACTACCTCGATGAAGTGCATACGCTGGGTGCCGAGCTCTCCATCTCGACCCTGATGGTCGATGCCAGCCCGGAACTGCTGGCCCTGGCCGATGCCTCGCCGGACCACTCCGAACACCGCGCCGACGAACCCTATCGACGCGCCCTGATCGGCATCTATGCGCGCCTGGCCGCCACCGCCCGCTCGTTGGGCGTGGTCAATATCCTGCGCCAGGAAATCGGTAGCGCCGCCCCCTATGCCAATCCGGCCGAGTGCGTGGCCGAGCTGGAGGTGCTGGTGAGCTCGCTACAGGCGCACCATGGCGCCGCCCTCATCAAGCCGCGCCTGGCCGGTGTGAAGCGGGCGGTGGAGATCTTCGGCTTCCACCTGGCCACGCTGGACATGCGTCAGAGCTCAGACATCCACGAACGCGTGCTGGCCGATCTGCTGGCCAAGGCCCAGGTCGAGAGCCACTACGCGGACCTGAGCGAAGAACGCAAGATCACCCTGCTGCTGGGTGAATTGGCGCAGCCGCGCCTGCTGTATTCGCCCTACCTGCAATATGCCGAAGAAACCGAATCCGAACTGACCATCCTGCGCGCGGCCCGCGAGATCCGCCGCCGCTATGGCGAGCGCGCCATCCGCAACTACATCATCTCGCATACCGAGACCCTCTCGGACCTGCTGGAAGTCTTGCTGCTGCAAAAGGAAACCGGGCTCCTGCACATCGAAGGCAAGCAATTGCAGGAACTGGAGCTGATGGTGATCCCGCTGTTCGAAACCATCCCCGACCTGCGCTGTGCGGCGCAGATCATGCGTGGCTGGTTGACGCTGCCGCAGGTCAAGGGCTTGATCGCCAAGCATGGCAAGTTGCAGGAAGTGATGCTGGGCTATTCGGACTCCAACAAGGATGGCGGTTTCCTGACCTCCAACTGGGAGCTCTACAAGGCCGAAAACCAACTGGTGGAATTGTTCAACGAAGTGGGCGTGAAGCTGCGTCTGTTCCACGGTCGCGGCGGCACCGTGGGGCGCGGTGGCGGCCCCAGCTACCAGGCCATCCTGGCGCAACCGCCGGGCACCGTGAACGGCCAGATCCGCCTGACCGAACAGGGCGAAATCATCGCCTCCAAGTTCTCCAACCCGGATATCGGTCGCCGCAACCTGGAGTTGCTGGTGGCCGCCACCCTGGAAGCGAGCCTCATGCCTGCCGGCAGCGACGATAAGGAAGCCCGCAAGCTGGCCGAGTTCGAGCGCGTCATGGAAGACCTGTCCGAGCGCGCCTACCACGCCTATCGCAACCTGGTCTACGAGACCCCGGGCTTCACCGATTACTTCTTTGCCGCCACGCCCATTGCCGAGATCGCGCAACTGAACATCGGTTCGCGCCCGGCCTCGCGCAAGGCCACCCAGCGTATCGAGGATCTGCGCGCCATTCCCTGGGGCTTCTCCTGGGGCCAATGCCGCCTGCTGCTGCCGGGCTGGTATGGCTTTGGCAGCGCGGTCTCAGGCTGGCTGGAACAAGCCGGCAACGCCAAGGAAAGCGCCAAGCGCATGAGCATCTTGCGCGCCATGTGCAAGGAGTGGCCGTTCTTCGCGGCGCTGCTGTCGAACATGGATATGGTGCTCTCCAAGACCGACCTGGCGGTGGCCTCGCGCTATGCCGGGCTGGTGGCCGACCGCAAGCTGCGCACCAGCATCTTCGGTCGCATCACCGATGAACATGAACGCACCAGTACCATGCTCTCGGCCATCACCGGCAGCAAGGAACGTCTGGCCGGCAATCCGTTGCTGGCACGCTCGATCAAGAACCGCTTCGCCTATCTCGATCCGCTGAACCACTTGCAGGTCGAATTGATCAAGCGCCACCGTGCCACCGCCGCTGCCAAGCGCACCCCGGAAGAACGCGTACAGCGCGGCATCCACCTCACCATCAACGGCGTGGCGGCAGGCTTGCGCAATACCGGCTGATCGCGGCTTCATCAGCACTACCCAGCCAGGGCTGCCCCGATGACGGGCAGCCCTTTTTACGTGCCCCTAGCCAATGTTGGCAGCGCGACATGCACCAGAAGACGCTCCGTCTCAAGTTCAGCATTTACCTGCCGATAACAGATGGTTGAAATGACATTTGACGAAGCAACAAGCTGTTGCGGGAGATGGACAGCCAGACCGGCGCCATGGTGTTGGATCAGATTTTTGCAGCGCAAAAAGCGATCCGACTCTCCGCAGCAGTCTTCACTTTTGTAAAATGGAAGCTGAACAGATTTAAAGCACGTCATCGCCGCCCAGCCTCATGAATATTGCTTGGGCGACCATTTTCCCGGTTCCGGGGAATGTGTCCACAGGGCGAGACGGCTACCATTCGGGGAACCAGACATCATGCGTAATTGGGCAAAACCGCTGGCCGCATTCTGCATTGCAGCATCGCTGGCCGCGATCGGGACATGGGCACAGGCTGCCGCCAATTCGGCCTCGCCGCAGCCGCTGGAAGCGCGCCGGGTTTCGCTGACCAGCGTGGATGACAAGGGCGGCAAGGCCACGGCCCTGTATGGGGTGTGGATCAAGGCGCGCAAGTCGTCCAGCAGCAAGGGACCGTACCCGACCGTGATCGCCCTGCATGGCTGCGGCGGTCTCTACAGCATCATCAAGGATGGTCGCGGTGAATTCACGCCACGCCACCTGGCCATGGCGCGCGTGCTCACCGACGCCGGCTACAACGTGTTGTTCCCGGACAGCTTCACTCCGCGCGGACGTCGCTCGACCTGCCAGGACAGCGTCGCCCAGCGCGAGATCAGCGCCATGAACCGCCGCTTCGATGTCCAGGCGGCGATGCATTGGGTGACCTCGCAGCCGGACGTGGACGTCAAGCGCATCGCCCTGTTGGGCTGGTCGCATGGCGCCTCTACCCTGCTGGCCTCGATCAACCTGGCCGAGACCGACGTGGCCGTGCGCAAGATCCAGCCGCGTGCCGCGGTGGCCTTCTACCCGGATTGCCGCCCCTATGCCAAGGCCGGCGAACCCTTCAAGCCAGCCGCGCCGCTGCTGATCCTGATGGGTGAAACGATGACTGGACCCCGCCCCAGGCGTGCGAAGCCATCGAACAAAAGATGCAGGGCAGCGATACCGAAATCGCCCTGCGCCTGTATCCCGACACCTACCACGACTTCGACGCGCCCGGCCTGCCGGTGCACGTACGCATGGATGTCAAGGGCGTGGGCAAGCGCGGCGAAGGCGTCACCAGCGGCGGCAACCCGGATGCGCGCAACCAGGCCTATCGCTCCATGCTCAACTTCCTGGACGCCAAGCTCAATTACTGAGGCAGCACTGAGGATCAGGGCTGGCCAAGCGCCTCCCTGATTTTGACAAGTCCCTTCACCAACGACAATGCCGGCCCCTTGCGGGAGCCGGCATTTGTCGTTTTCTACGTCATTTTCTTTCACATCGGCCGGACACCACCGTGCGCTGGCGCTTTCCGGCCACCCCTTCTTTACGCGATCAACTCCTGCATCCCCTCGCTCAATTCGGCCAGCGGCGGCATGTCCACGGTGAAGGTTTCCAGGCGCAAGCCCAGCTTGGCGGCTACGTCTGCAGGGAAGGTCGATTCCATTTCATCGTCCGAATACTGGTTTTCCTGGGCCCGGGCGCGCCAGGCGGCCAGGTGGACGATGGCAGCGAACGGATCGAACTGGCCTTCCAGCGGCTGCGGGAAAGCCTTGATGACCTGGCCGAATTCATCCGGGAAACGCCAGCGGCGCGCCAGTTCTGCGCCCACATCGGCAAAGTCGTAACCGAAGGACTTGCGTTCCACGTCCAGGCGACGGGCGTCTAGCGGCCCGGCCACCTTGTCCACCTGCAGCGCCTGCTCCGGCATCCCGGCGTGCATCACCAATTGCCCGATGGCGTGCATCAGGCCTACCGTAAAGGCGAAATCGGAATTGAGCTTGGCCTGCTTGGCCAGCCACTTGGCCACGATGGCGGTATCCAGGCTGTAACGCCAGAACAGCTTGAGATCCACGCCCGGCAGTTTCTTGAAGCTGCCGGCCATGCCGGTGCTCACCACCAGCGTGCGCACGGTCATGAAACCCAGCATCAGCACCGCATCCTCGACGGTACCGATGGTGCGCGAGACGTGGTAATAGGATGAATTGGCCAGACGCAGTATCTTGGCACTCAAGACCTGGTCGGCAGCCAGTTTCTTGGCGATCTCCTCGATCGAGACCGATTCATTGTTGAAGCTTTCGATGACTTCCTGCACCACCTTGGGAATGCTGGGCAAGGCGGTTTGCTGCTGAAACAGTGCTTCCAAATTCATGCTTCTCTCCTGTAAGACGACCCCCGAACATCTTGCTCATTGAAGCGCTTAACAGGGCCACCTCCAGGACCATCCCCACGTGGCATGTGCGGCCTTGGCTGGCAGCCCTTTTCTTCTCCGGAAGCAAACAAAACTTCCCCCGGATCAGTCATCGCAAGCCGAGTATAGCGTCTGGATTTGTCAGTAGTACAAGACTTTTCTGCACCGTGAGAGGACTTGCGCAAAAACAACAAGCAAAATGAATGCCATATGGAAACAAAGTGAGATGGCGGCCATTTCCGCCGTGTTGCCGCCGTGTTGCCTGAGGGTTTCACCAGCAGATGGGAAGGTATGAAAAAAACCTGCGAGGCCCACCGCCAGGAATGCGAAAAATCCGCGCCGTACCGCATTTCCGCCTGCATGGCCGTGGCTGGGCGCAGTTGTGCTTGCTATAATCGCCCCTTCTTCGGAATTCCCTCATATGACAGACCAATTTGCTAAAAAGGGCGAAGCCTGGTCGGCTCGCTTTTCTGAACCCGTCTCCGATCTCGTCAAGCGCTATACCGCATCGGTGTTCTTCGACAACCGTCTGGCCCAGGTCGACATCCAGGGCTCGCTGGCCCACGCCGAGATGCTGGCGCACCAGGGCATCATCAGCGCCGCCGACTACGCCGAGATCCAGCGCGGCATGGCCCAGATCAAGGGTGAAATCGAGGCCGGCCAGTTCGAATGGCTGCTGGACCTGGAAGACGTCCACCTGAACATCGAAAAGCGCCTGACCGAACTGGTCGGCGACGCCGGCAAGCGCCTGCACACCGGCCGCTCGCGCAATGACCAGGTCGCTACCGACATCCGCCTCTACATGCGCGGCGCGGTCGACGACATCATCGGCCTGCTGCGCGAACTGCGCGCGGCCCTGCTGGACCTGGCCGAACAGCACGCCGACACCATCCTGCCGGGCTTTACCCACATGCAGGTGGCACAACCGATCACCTTCGGCCACCACGTGCTGGCCTATGTCGAAATGTTCGGTCGCGATACCGAGCGCATGGTCGATGCCCGCAAGCGCATCAACCGCTTGCCGCTGGGCGCTGCCGCCCTGGCCGGCACCACCTTCCCGATCGACCGCCTGCGCGTGGCCAAAACCCT
>NZ_BADI01001030.1:0-1127 GCF_000333555.1 Herbaspirillum sp. B65
TGACCCTGGAGTCGCGCATGTCCCTTCCTACTGTTTCCACAATGCGCCGCACCCTGGCGGCCAGCCTCTTGCTGGCCTGCTGCGGCGCGTTCGCTTTTTCCCTTTCCGATCTCAGCAACCAGGATGCCACCGCCGGCCTGAAAGCCGCGCTGGAGAAGGGCGCCAGCACGGCGGTGGCCAATCTGGGCCGGCCCAATGGCTTCCTTGCCAATGACAAGGTGAAGATCCAGTTGCCCGGCGCCCTGGAGCAAGCCATGCCGATCCTGCGCATGACCGGCATGGGCGGCCAGGTCGATGGCCTGGTGGCCGACATGAACCACGCCGCCGAGGCCGCCGTTCCGCTGGCCAAGCCGTTGCTGGTCAATGCGGTCAAATCGATGTCGGTGGCCGATGCCAAGAATATCCTGAGCGGTGGCGATACCTCGGTCACCGATTTCTTCCGCCAGAAGACCTCGGGGGAACTGGCCGTGAAGTTCCTGCCCATCGTCAAGCAGATCACCGACAAGAATGGCCTTTCCGGCCGCTACAACGCCGTCATGGGCCAGGTCGCCAAGTCCGGGCTGGTCAGCGCCGAGCAGAGCACAGTGGAGGGCTATGTCACCCAGCGCGCCCTGGATGGCCTGTTCCTGATGATCGGCGAAGAAGAAAAAGCCATCCGCAAGGATCCCGTCGGGACCGGCAGCGCCATCATCGGCAAGGTGTTCGGTGCATTGCGCTGATCGTGCATGAACCATAGGGGCGCAGCCTCTCTCGAAAAAAATCGCCGGCTCTTGAACAAGGGCCGGCGATTTTTTTTTGCCCATGTTGCTCAATCATCAAGCTCGGCCGCAGCCCCCATGGGGCAAGGGATAGCGCCGGGCTGGCGGTTTTCACGATGACCACTTTTGGCAGCATATTGAGCGCCGTTGGGAACTTTTAAAAAAGGCGCGCAATGTGGTGGGTAGTGCAATCGGTGGCGTGACCAGTGCTGCCGGAGCGATTGTCGGGAAGGTCGGTGGTGTGGCTGGGGCGGTGAGTGGCGCCAAGGGCGCTATCAGCAATGCGTCTGGCGCCGTGAGCGGTGCGGCCGGTTCTGTCGCCGGCAAGATCGGGGGACTCGGACAATGACCATCACCGCACCGGCATCC
>NZ_BADI01001029.1:0-1553 GCF_000333555.1 Herbaspirillum sp. B65
GGCAACACGATGCCGACGAAGCCCACTGCAGCGCTTGTTTTGGAGCATTTTCGCTGCGCAGCGTTCCATGCTCACAAGGAATCGCCGCTGCGGCAATGAAAATAAATGACCGAAAAGTTATTAATGCAGGATTCTAGCAACGAATCGTCGGCAGCGGGCGCGCCTTTTAGCGGGATAGAAAAGATAGCGCTTGACAAGCCCTTGGCCGATCTTCTACATTGCTCAGATGACTTCCGCAGCAACCATCTCCCTACGCCACAACAGCGCCAGCGCCCTGCTAGCGTTGCTACCGGTGTCGCTACTACTAGCCTCGCGCTAAAATCTGTATTTCCTGCCGTACCCGCTGACGACACGCGATCCGGCAAACCCCATCAAACCAGCAGTACCGGCAGTACAACCAGGCAGTGACGCGCTACCCCTAGAGAGCCGACGTCGCAGCCCCACAGGCGAAGCGATCATGCATTCGAAGACCAGCACAATCGGCAAGCAGCGTCGGCCCACCGGCCAGCGCCGCCACGCGCAGCGGGAGTTGCCGCCTCTGGCTCTATGACGGGTTGCCTGGCCACGCGCCCGTGGCAGCCAGGCAACCCGATCCGCCACATCTGACGCACTGAAGCATTCCAGCATTTCCAGCAAATCCGAAGACTAAGAGGTCCATCATGATGTTAAGCAACCCCGCCGCCAAATACCGTCCCTTCCCAGCCATCGACCTGCCCGACCGCACCTGGCCCAGCAAGGTCATCAGCACCCCGCCGATCTGGATGAGCACCGACCTGCGCGATGGCAACCAGGCCCTGATCGAACCGATGAACGCCGAGCGCAAGTTGCGCTTCTTCGAACTGCTGTTGAAGACCGGCCTGAAGGAAATCGAAGTGGGCTTCCCCTCGGCTTCGCAGACCGATTTCGATTTCGTGCGCAAGCTCATCGTCGAGAACCGCATTCCCGATGACGTCACCATCATCGTGCTGACCCAGTCGCGTGATGAACTGATCCGCCGCACCGTGGAGTCCCTGGAAGGCGCCAAGAAAGCCATCGTCCACCTGTACAACTCGGTGGCCCCGGCCTTCCGCAAGATCGTCTTCAACATGTCGCGTGAAGAGATCAAGAACATCGCCGTCACCGGCACCCGCCTGGTCAAGGAACTGACCGATGCGCGTCCGGGCACCGAATGGCGCTTCGAATATTCGCCGGAATCCTTCAGCACCACCGAACTGGATTTTTCCAAGGAAATCTGCGATGCCGTCTGCGAAACCTGGGGTGCCACTCCGGAGCGCAAGGTCATCCTGAACCTGCCCTCCACCGTCGAATGCGCCACTCCCAACGTCTACGCCGACCAGATCGAATGGATGTGCCGCAACCTGAAGCATCGCGCCAGCACCATCATCTCGGTGCACCCGCACAATGACCGCGGCACCGCCGTGGCCTCGGCCGAGCTGGCCGTGATGGCCGGCGCCGACCGCGTCGAAGGCTGCCTGTTCGGCAATGGCGAACGCACCGGCAACGTCGACCTGGTCACGCTGGCGCTGAACCTGTACACCCAGGGTGTGAACCCC
>NZ_BADI01001028.1:0-4155 GCF_000333555.1 Herbaspirillum sp. B65
GGCGGCGTTGGTGCGTCAGCAGCACAGCCGGGTGGTAGTCGCCGGCGTAGGGGCCCTTGCGGCCTTCCAGGAACCACGGTCGCTCCGCCACGCTGGCGCCTTCCAGCCAGCCCTGGCTGGCTACCATGATGGACCCGTCGAGGCGCGCCAGGCCGATCCAGGCATAGTGCGGCACACTGGCCTGCAATTCGTCGAATATCCGGCGGATGAGTGACAAGTCATGCCCATTGCGGATCGAGGGCCGCAACACCAGTTGCCGCAGGTCGATTTCGCGCTCGCTCATGCCGCGCTCCAGCGCATCCTGCATCTGCCAGGCCAACTGCTTCATGCGCGTTTCGCTTTCCGAACGCGCATAACCGCGGGTGAACTGATCCACCAGGAGCAGCACCGACACGGTCGTGATGAGCACGGTTATAACCACCCCCAGCGTAATCAACGACGACGGCTCGCTGGCGGGCAAGAAGATCGTGTTCCTGTACCACGATTCAGCCTATGGCAAGGAACCCATCGTGGCCTTGCAGGCCGAGGCGTCCATCGGCAAGTTCAAGCTGGTGGAAATCCCCTGTATCGTATGGGCGTCTTCGCGGTGATCAACAAGCGCGAGAAGACCGACGAACTATTAAATGTGAACAGGCCCTAGCAACTCTGCTTGATGCAACTCAGTCCAATCCAGCACAAGTTGCAAGGCTCTGCGGGGCAACTGCCCTTCCAATAGCACCAACTTCCTGACATCAATCACGGCCTTGTATTCGGCATAGCGAACATGAAAATGCGGAGGCGCGTGATCACGATAAAACATCTGAATCACGATTCCATAAAACGTACTGATCGTCGGCACAGGTTCACCCTCGTATCCATCGGTTCATACCGATTTGGGTAATTCCCTCCCGCGCAAGATTTTACAAGCAAGCTTGGACGACAGCGATTTCTTCACCTACATCTTCGAACTCAGGAAGAACACTGCCCCTGTCCCGCCTGCAAAGAGCGTACATTGCCGGCAATTTCCTGCACCGCCTGCGCCACCACCTTCTGCGTGGCCGCCACCACCTCGGCATTGCTGGCGCCGCTGACCGGTTCCACCGCCGTGAGGCGACAGGCGAGGCTGCGGCGGTCGTCGGAGCGGGTAATGGTCCAGCCAAAGACGGCCTGGACCTGGCCGTTGCGGGTGGCTTCGAAGTCGCGTAGCTCGACGTTGATGCGATAGCTGACCTGGTCGGCCGGACGGCCGCTGCGCGAGACGTCGATGGCGCCCAGTCGTGAAGCCACGCCAGCGGCCAGGGCGTCATGCAATTCGTTGTTGAAGGGCGAGGCCCAGCGGTCCTGCTCCAGTACTTCCACCCGCGTGGCATCGCTACGCACCACCAGTTGCGGACGAGCCAGGCGCTCGGGCACGGCCACCGGCATCACCTCGATGAAGCTCTGCGGCCCTTGGCCCGCAGTGCGCGTGCTGGTACTGCCATCGGCGGGGCTGGTCAGGGTATAGAACTGCGTGGGCGGCGAACTGCCGCAGGCCGCCAAGGACAGCGCCAGGGCGGCTGCGGCCAGGGTCTTGAAGGTGAGGCTGTTTTTCTTTTGCATCATGGCTCCTGTTTGCCCCGGATCAGCGACTCCGGATGCTGTTGCAGGTAATCGGTGAGGATGCGGATTGAGGCCGCCGCCTTGCTCAGTTCCTGCATGGTCTGGCGGATATCCTGCTGCAGCGGCGCATCGTCGGACAAGGTGCGCTCGGCCGCATTCAAGGTCTTGCGGGCATCCTTCATGGCCGCCTGCATCTCGGGGGCGATATCGTTGTTGATGTGCGCAGCGGTCTGCTCGGCCGTGGACAGGGTCTTGTTGAGTGTCTTCAAGGTGGTCTGCAAATCGCGTCCGATCTCATCGAAAGGCACCTTGGAGAGCTTGCCGGCGATGTCCGACAGTTGCTGCTGCAACTCATCCAGGCTGCCCGGGATGGTGGGCAACTCCAGCGGTGTCTTGTCGGGATCGATCTGCGCCGGCTTGGCCTTGGGGAAGAAATCGATGGCCACGTACAACTGGCCGGTCAGCAGATTGCCGTTGCGCAGTTGCGCGCGCAGACCGCGCTTGACCAGGGTGCGTAACACGTGCGCGTTGGAGCGGCGCTGTCCGTCGGTCTCTTCCTGGAAGCGGCGACCCAGGCGATCCGGGTAGATCTGCACCATGACCGGCATCCTGAATTCACCGCGCTGCTTGTCGTATTGCACCCCGATGCTCTTGACTTCGCCCAGCACCACGCCGCGGAAGTCGACCGTGGCACCCGGCTGCAAGCCGCGCAGGGATTGGTCGAAGTACAGCACCGCAGTCTGCGGCACGCCGTCAGGCTCCTTCATGGCGGCGCTTTCGTCTTCCACCAGTTGGTATTCAGTGCCTTCCTTGGCCGGCGCACTGACCTGATATTCATCGCGATCGCGGAAGGCAATGCCCCCCAGCACCACGGTCGACAGCGCCTGGGTGTGCAGCTTGAAGCCGCTGGCATTGAGTTCCATGTCGAAGCCGCTGGCGTGCCAGAAGCGCGAACCGTCTGTGACGAACTTGTCGTAAGGCGCATTGACGAAGATGCGCAGCGTCACGCCGCGCCCATCGCTATCCAGATCGTAGGCCACCACCTGGCCGACCTTGATGCGGCGATAGAAGATGGGGGAACCGATGTCCAGCGATCCAAGGTCATCGGTATGCAGCACGAACTGGCGCCCGGAGGCGTCGCGCGTGACGATGGGCGGCTGTTCCAGACCAACGAAGTTCTTCTTGGTTTCTTCCGAAGCGCCGGCGTCGGCACCAATGTAGGCACCCGAGAGCAAGGTACCCAGGCCGGAAATGCCGGAGGCGGCAATGCGCGGACGCACCACCCAGAAGCGGGTGTCCTCGGCATTGAAGCCGGAAGCTTCCTGGTTGAGCTGAATGCCCACCAGCACGTGCGAGCGGTCGGCCGCCAGCTTCAGGGTCTCCACCTGGCCGATTTCCACATCCTTGTACTTGACCTTGGTCTTGCCCGCTTCCAGCCCTTCGGCCGAACGGAAGCTGACTGTTACCATGGGGCCGCGGTCGACCAGGATCTTGGCCACCAGGGTCAGGCCGACGATGGCGGCGACGATGGGAATGAGCCAGACCAGCGAAGGCAGCCAGTTGCGCTGGCGCACCCGCCGCGGTTGCAGCAGCGCCGGTTTGTCCTCGGGAGTGTCGGGTGGAGTCATGCGGTTTCCTGTGGCTTGTGGGCAGTGTCTTTTGAATGAGGGGGGATGCTGGCCTCGTTGCGGTCGGTCTCATCCCAGATCAGGCGCGGGTCGAAGGCCAGCGACGCCAGCATGGTCAAGACCACCACCGCACCGAAGGCGGCGATGCCGATACCGGCGTGGACGTTGGCAAAACCGTGGATCTTGACCAGCCCGGTCAGCACCGAGACCACGAACACGTCCAGCATCGACCAGCGGCCGATAGCCTCGACCACGCGATACAGCTTGGCGCGTTGCAGGCGCTGCCAGCGGCTGCGGCGGCGCGCCGAGAATACCAGGATGCCCAGCGCCACCAGCTTGAACAGCGGCACCAGGAAGCTGGCGATGAACACCACCATGGCCAGCCCCCATTCGCCGGAGGTCCAGAAATAGATGACGCCGGAGAGAATGGTGTCGCGCTGTTCATCGAACAGTGTGCTGGTGACCATCACCGGCATCAGGTTGGCCGGGATGTACATGATGCAGGCGGCAATGAGCAGCGCCCAGGTGCGGTTGAGGCTATCGATCTTGCGCACGTGCAGCGGCGCATGACACACGCCGCAGGGCTCGTGCTGGTGCGCAGCTTCCCAGACGGTACCGCAATGATGGCAGCCGATCACGCCCAGCGAGGCAGCATCCTGCACCGGCAGGTCTTCGTCTTCCTCTTGCGGGAACTGGCTCATGCACCGGCTCCCTTGTCGCCATACTGCTCGGCCTGCTGCTGTTCCCACATGTGCCACAGATAGCGAGGATTGAAGGACACCACCACGGTCAGCAACACCGTCAGGCAGCCGAAGGACCACAGCGCCGCGCCGGGAATCACCTCGGCCATGTTGGATAACTTGATCAGGGCCACCANGATGCCCAGCATGAAGACCTCGATCATGCCCCACGGCCNGGGGCCGCTGCATCAGCCGCAGCAACAGCACGA
>NZ_BADI01001027.1:0-9331 GCF_000333555.1 Herbaspirillum sp. B65
TGTCCACCGCCAAGGCCGCCGGCATGTGGCAGTTCATCCCCTCCACCGGGCGCGACTACAACCTCAAGCAGAACATGTTCACCGATGAGCGCCGCGATGTGCTGGCCTCCACCGATGCGGCGCTGACCTACCTGCAAAAGCTCTACGGCATGTTCGGCGACTGGCAGCTGGCACTGGCGGCCTACAACTGGGGCGAAGGCTCGGTGCAGCGCGCGGTGAACCGCAATCTGGCAGCCGGCCTGCCGATCGACTTCAACACCCTGTCGGCACAGATGCCTGCCGAGACCCGCAACTACGTGCCCAAGCTGCAGGCGGTCAAGAACATCATCGCCAACCCGGCCGCCTACGATATCGCCCTGCCCAAGGTGGACAACCAGCCCTACTTCGTCACCATCGGCAAGACCCGCAACATCGACGTGAAGGTCGCCGCACAACTGGCCGAGCTGTCGCTGGATGAATTCAAGGCCTTGAACCCGCAGTTCAACCGCCCCGTGATCATCGGCGGCGAAGATACCAAGATCCTGCTGCCGGAAAGCAATGCCGAGAAATTCAAGGCCAACATGTCCAAGTGGACCCAGGCCTTCTCGACCTGGACCGCGCACACCGTCTCCAGCGCCCGCGAGCGCATCGAAACCATCGCCAGCAAGTTCGGCACCACCCCGGAAGTGATCCGCAGCGTCAACCAGATCCCGCCGCGCATGGTGTTGAAGGCCGGCTCCACCATCCTGGTGCCGAAGAACGAAGAGACTGCAGCACTGGACACCGACCTGACCCCGGAACTGGCCGACAACGCCCGCCTGGCGATTGCCCCGGACGTGCCGGAAACCCGCCGTATCTATGTGAAGGCTGGCAAGCGCGATACCCTGGCCGGCATCGCTGGCCGCTATCACGTGAGCGTGGCGCAGTTGAAGGAATGGAATGGCTTGAAGCGCGATACCCTGGCCGCTGGCCAGAGCCTGCAATTGCACGTGCCCAATGCCGCTGCGCGCTCGACACCGACCCGCGTGGCCTCCCATCATCGCGCCGCCCCGGCCCGTCGTCAGGTGGCCTCGGCCAAGGCGCCCGTGCGCAAGGCCGCACCGGCCCCGGCACGCAAGGTGCTGGCCAGCCGCTGAACCTGAGCGGGCAATGGCTCGCGCACGCAATCATCCGAGGATGTCGGAGGAGACCCGGGCGGCTTGACCGCCCATCATAAGAAACCAGAAACGCGCCTCAGGCACGAGAAAACAAGGCAGTGGCAGCACATGGACCCGAAGCCGGCACTGATCCGACTTCGGGTTTTTCTTTTCCTGGAAAGAAGCGCGGCGGCCTGGACCTCAGAAATAAGAAGTCAGAACTCAGATATCAGAGCTCAATGCGCCGCCTGCGCGTAGGTGGCTGCCGCTACCAGGCGGCGCGTGTACTCCTGCTGCGGCTGTTGCAGCACCTGGGTCACGGGGCCGCTTTCCACCACCTTGCCATCCTTCATCACGATCACCTCATGCGCCATGGCCTGCACCACGGCCAGGTCATGGGTGATGAAGAGATAGGCCAGTCCATGCCGGCGCTGCAGCTCGGCCAACAGTTGCAGCACCTGCTGTTGCACGGTCACGTCCAGGGCCGAGGTCGGCTCGTCCAGCAGCAGCAGTTCGGGCTGCAGCACCAGGGCGCGGGCGATGGCGATGCGCTGGCGCTGGCCACCGGAAAATTCATGCGGATAACGTTCCAGCACGGCGGCCGTCAGCCCCACCTCTTGCAGCGCGGCGATGATGGTCTGGCGCTGCTGCTCGGCACTGAGCTCGGGATGATGCAGGGCCAGGCCTTCGCCGACGATCTGCTCCACCGTGCGGCGCGGCGAGAGCGAGGCGAACGGGTCCTGGAACACCACCTGCATCCGCGCGCGCAAGGGCCGCAAGGCGCGGCTGCTGCGCTCGGAAATGGGCTGGCCATCGAAGCGGATGCGGCCCTCCACGCTGGCCCCTGACAAGCGCAGCAAGGCCATGCCCAGCGTGGACTTGCCGGAACCGGATTCGCCCACGATGCCAAGGGTCTGGCCGCGCCGCAATTGCAGGTCGATGCCATCGACTGCATGGAAGGCGCGCTTGGCAAACCAGCCCTGCTTGATCTGGTAGGTGCAGCGCAACTGTTCGGCCTGCAGCAGCACCGGCGCATCGGCGGCCAGCTCGGCGGCATTGCGCTGCGGGTGGCTTTGCAGCAGCTTGCGGGTGTAGGGTTGCTGGGGATGGGCGAACAGTTCGGTCACGCTGGCGCTTTCCACCAGCCTGCCCTGCTCCATCACCCCCACGCGGTCGGCGAAGTGGCGCACCAGGTTCAGGTCGTGCGAGATGATGAGCACGGCCATGTTTTCTTCGCGCTGCAACTGGTTCAGCAGCGCCAGGATCTGCACCTGGATGGTCACATCCAGCGCCGTGGTGGGTTCGTCGGCGATCAGCAGCTTGGGCTTGCAGGCCAGCGCCATGGCGATCATGGCGCGCTGGCGCTGGCCACCCGAGAGTTCATGCGGATAGGCCAGCGCCCGCCGCGCAGGTTCGGCGATGCCGGTCTTTTCCAGCAGCGCGACGGCGCGCTTGGCGGCCTCGCGCGCAGAGATGCCTTCGTGGTGCATCAGCACCTCGGCGATCTGGTTGCCGATGGTGAAGAGCGGATTCAAGGCCGTCATCGGCTCCTGGAAGATCATCGCCACATCGTTGCCGCGCACCTGCTGCATCTGGCGCTCGCTTTTCTTGAGCACATCCTGGCCATTGAGCAGGATGCTGCCTTCATAGCGCGCATCCTGGTTCAGTTGCAGCACGGCCAGCGATGACACCGTCTTGCCCGAACCGGATTCGCCCACCAGCGCGAATTTCTCGCCAGGGGCGATGGCAAAGCTGACCCGGTCCACCACCACGGTGTCACCGAAGCGCACCGTCAATTCCTTCACTTCCAGCAATGGCGCGCTCATGCCTTCCTCCGTACATCCAGGGCGTTGCGCAGGGCATCGCCGATATTGGTCAGCAACAGCAGCGTGACGGTCAACACCAGGAAGGTCGACAGGGCGATCCACCAGGCGTCCAAGTTGTTCTTGCCCTGCGACAGCAGTTCGCCCAGGCTGGGGGTGGACGGCGGCACGCCCAGGCCGAGGAAGTCCAGGCTGGTCAGCGCCAGGATGGAAGCACTCATGCGAAACGGCAGGAAGGTCACCACCGTGGTCATGCTATTGGGCAGCACATGGCGCCAGATGATCTGGCGGTTGGACAAACCCATGGCACGCGCCGCCTGCACATAGTCGAGGTTGCGATTGCGCAGGAACTCGGCGCGCAGGTAGTCGGCCAGGTCCATCCAGCCAAAGGCCGCCATCAAGACCAGCAACACCAGCAGGCTGGGCTGGAAGATCGAAAAGAAGATGATCAGCAGATACAGCTCCGGCATCGACCCCCAGATTTCCAGCAGGCGCTGAATCACCAGGTCGGTGCGGCCGGCGAAGTAACCCTGGATCGCCCCGGCCAGCACGCCCAGCACCACGCCGATGGCCGTCAATGCCAGGCCGAACAGGACCGAGAGCCGGAAACCGTAGAGCAGCCGGGCAAACACGTCACGGCCGCGATCATCCGTACCCAGCCAATTGTCGGCCGAGGGCGGGGCCGGGTTGGGTGACTTGGCGAAATAGTTCAGGGTTTCGTGGTTGTAGCGGTTCAGCGGGTAGAGCGCCCAGTTGCCGTTCTTCTTGAATTGGTCCCGGATGAAGGGATCGAGGTAATCGGCCGGGGTATCGAAGTCGCCACCGAAGCTCTTGTCCGAATAATCCTTGAACATCGGGAAGATGATATGGCCCTGGTAGCTGGCCACCAGCGGCTTGTCGTTGGAGAACAGTTCGGCGCCCAGGCTCAGCACGAACAGCACTGAAAAGATCAGCAAGCTCCAGTAGCCGGTGCGGTTGGCGCGAAAGCGCAGCCAGATGCGGCGACCGGGCGAGATCGAGGGCGTAGAGGAAAGAGATACGGAATTCATTTCGCCAGGCTTTCAAATTGCACGCGGGGATCGACCCAGACATAGCAGAGGTCGCCGATGAGCTTGACCACCAAACCGATCAAGGTGAACAGGTAGAGCGTGCCCATGACCACTGGATAGTCGCGACGCAGCACCGATTCATACGATAGCAAGCCCAATCCGTCGAGCGAGAACAGGGTTTCGATCAGCAGGCTGCCGGCGAAGAAAGCGCCGATGAAGGCCGCCGGGAAACCGGTCACCAGCGGGATGAGGGCATTGCGAAAGACGTGCTTGTAGAGCACCCGCCGTTCCGACAAGCCCTTGGCGCGGGCGGTAAGCACATATTGTTTACGGATTTCTTCGAGGAAGGTGTTCTTGGTGAGCATGGTCATGGTGGCAAAGGCCCCGGCCACCGATGCGATGATGGGCAGGGTGATGTGCCACAGATAGTCGCTGATCTTGCCGAACCAGGACAGTTGCTCCCAGTTGTCAGAGGTCAAACCACGCAGCGGGAACCACTGCAGGAAACTGCCGCCGCCGAACACCACCAGCAGGAACACCCCCAAGACGAACCCGGGAATCGAGTAGCCCACCAGCACCACCGCGCTGGTGACCGAATCGAAGCGACTGCCCGCGCGCACCGCCTTGGCAATGCCCAGCGGCACCGAGATCAGGTAGGTAATGAAGAAGGTCCACAAGCCGATGCTGATGGACACTGGCATCTTGGACTTCACCAATGCCCAGACATCGGCATGGTGATAGAAGCTGCGCCCCAGGTCGAAGGTGGCGAAGCCCTTCAACATCAGCCAGAAACGTTCCAGAGGCGGCTTGTCGAAACCGTACAAGGCCTTGATCTCCTTGACCCGTTCGGGATCCACCCCCTGGCGGCCGCGATAGGCGCCACCGCCACCGGCCGACTCGTACACGCCGGAACGCCCGCGCAACTCCTGCACCATCTGTTCCACCGGGCCGCCGGGCACGAACTGGATGACGGCGAAGGTAATGGCGATCACGCCCAACAGGGTCGGGATCATCAGGAGGATGCGCTTGAGAATGTAAGCCCAGATATTCATGACAGGTACTTTCTGCGGTCTTGATGCTTGGTCGAGGGGGCGGGAAGGCGGCGCGGTCAGCGCGGCTTTTCTTCCCACCACATGCTGACCACGTAGGGATTGGCTTCGTAATACTTGGGCAGTACCGCAGGAATGCCGAAGCGATTGCGATAGGCCATGCGGTGGGTGGACGAATACCAGTGCGGCACGGTGATGTAGAGATTGAGCAGCACCCGGTCCAGCGCATGGGTGGCCGTG
The DNA here is from genome assembly GCF_000333555.1 of Herbaspirillum sp. B65. Classification (NCBI taxonomy): domain Bacteria; kingdom Pseudomonadati; phylum Pseudomonadota; class Betaproteobacteria; order Burkholderiales; family Oxalobacteraceae; genus Herbaspirillum; species Herbaspirillum sp. B65. The sequence continues at coordinate 5,277 of NZ_BADI01001027.1, forward strand.
AGCAGTTCGGCCCGCGAACGGGCGGCCACGACCTTGCCGATCAACTGGTCCACCGCAGGATTCTTCAGGCCCCAGACATTGTTGGAACCGGATTCATCGGCGGCGCGCGATCCGAAGATGTCAAACATCTCGCTACCCGGACTGTTGCTGGCCGGAATGGCCAGGCTGGTCATGTCGAACTCGAAGTTCTCCAACAGCTTTTGCGCCAGCGCGTAATCCACCGTGCGCTGGTTCACGCGCACGCCGAGCTTTTCCAGGTTGCGCACGTAGATGCTGATGACCCGCGACATGGCCGGCTGATCGTCCAGGATTTCCATCTGGAATACCTGGCCCTGGTCATTGCGCAAGGCGCCGTCGCGATAGGTCCAGCCAGCCTCCCGGAACAACTGCAGCGCTTGCATCAGGTTGGCGCGCAGTGAGCCAGGCGGATTGGTATCGGGCTGCGCCGGGACCGGGCCGAACACGGCGGCTGGCAACTGCGCGCGCAAGGGTTCCAGCAACTTGAGTTCCTCGGCCGAGGGTGTGCCGGTGGCGGCCAGTTCGGAATTGGCGAAGTAGGAATCGACGCGGGTGTACTGGTCATAGAACAGCTGGCGATTCATCCATTGGAAATCCAGCGCCAGGCCGAGCGCACGGCGCACCCGCGGATCCTGGAACTGCGGGCGGCGCAGGTTCATTACGAAGCCCTGCATGTTGGCGCCGTTGTGATGCGGAAAAGCGTGCTTGATGATCTCGCCGTTGGCAAACTTGGGGCCGGTATAACCGCGGACCCAGTTCTTGGCGCTGTACTCGACCGTCACGTCGAACTCACCCGCCTTGAAGGCTTCCAGCCGGGCCAGGTCATCCTTGTAGAAGCGATAGACGATGCGCGCGAAGTTGTACATGCCGCGGCGCGAGGGCAGGTCATTGCCCCAATAATCGGCGCGGCGTCGATAGACGATGCTGCGCCCCAGGTCGTAACTTTCGATGGCATAGGGACCGCTGGCAATCGGCGCGGTGAGCTCAATGCGGTCAAATGGCGTGCCGGCTCCCCACTTGGGCGAGAACACCGGTAAGCCGCCCACGATCAGCGGCAGTTCGCGGTTGTCGCTCTTGAAGTCGAAACGCACCGTCATGGGATCGATCACCACGCAACGCTCCACGTCAGCAAAGACCGACTTGAACTGGGGCGCGCCCTTGGTCATCAGCGTATCGAAGGAATACTTGACGTCGGCGGCCGTGACCGCATCGCCATTGTTGAAGCGTGCCTTGGGATTGAGATGGAAGCGCATGGAACGCCGGTCCGGCGCCAGCACCATGTCGTCGGCCAGCAAGCCATACATGGAAGCGACTTCATCGGCCGAACCCACGGCCAGGGTTTCGAACATGAACGGCTCCACGCCGGCTGCGGCCACGCCCTTGAGCGAGAAGGGATTGAACTTGTCGAAGCTGGTGCGGCGGTCAGGATTGGCCAGGTACAACGTGCCGCGCTTGGGCGCATCCGGGTTGACGTAGTCAAAGTGCGTAAAGCCGGGGCCGTACTTGGGGGTGTCGTACAGCGAAAAGGCGTGTTCGGCGGCAGCCGGAATGCCGTGGGCCAGGGTGGCAGCCAGCAGGCAGGAGAGAAAAATCTTGGTTGTCTTCAGGGGCTGGACCATGCGGTTGTCTGTCTGCGCGGTGGCGGCGTTGATGTCGGGAGGCAGGCAAGTCCCATGCCTGCCGACCTGGAGCCTAGTACTTCGGCCTGGAAACGATTTCGTTTCGGGGCATTGTAAAGAGAGCAGCGATTACAGGGAAGCAATTAAAGCAACTTAGCAAATATCGCCGCCCTGCCCTGGCGGCTTGCCGCGCCTGCCACTAGCCCCTACAATCCGGGTCTGTCCCAGCCCGGCCGCCGCCCACGCGCGGCGCCGCTATCACCACCGGCCGCGGCGCGCGCCCGCCTCCCAGGCGGCTGCACGCAGTACGCGGCGGACCATACGGAGTCATCATGGCATTTCTGCAAGGCAAAAAAATTCTGATCACCGGCTTGCTGTCCAACCGTTCCATCGCCTACGGCATCGCCCAGGCGTGCAAGCGCGAAGGCGCTGAACTGGCCTTCACCTACGTGGGTGAGCGCTTCAAGGAGCGCATCACCAAGTTCGCCGAAGAATTCGACAGCAAGCTGGTCTTCGACTGCGACGTTAGCAGCGATGAGCAGATCAATGCCCTGTTTGCCGACCTGGGCAAGTCCTGGAGCCAGCTGGACGGGCTGGTGCACGCCATCGGCTTCGCTCCGTCCGAAGCGATTGCCGGCGACTTCCTGGAAGGCTTCTCGCGCGAAGGCTTCAAGATCGCCCATGACATTTCCGCCTACAGCTTCCCGGCCATGGCCAAGGCTGCCATGCCGCTGCTGTCGTCCAACGCCGCCCTGCTGACCCTGACCTACCTGGGTTCGGAACGGGTGGTGCCCAACTACAACACCATGGGCCTGGCCAAGGCCTCGCTGGAAGCCTCGGTACGCTACCTGGCCGAGTCGCTCGGTCCCAAGGGCGTGCGCGTCAATGGCGTCTCGGCCGGTCCGATCAAGACCCTGGCGGCCAGCGGCATCAAGGGCTTCGGCAAGATCCTGGGCGCCGTGGCTGCCACCGCCCCGCTGCGTCGTAACGTCACCATCGAAGACGTCGGCAATGCCTCGGCCTTCCTGCTCTCGGACCTGGCCTCGGGCATCACTGGCGAAATCACCTATGTGGATGGTGGCTTCTCCCGCGTTGTGGGCGGAATGGCAGAATAAGCAAGCGTCCCCCACAATAAAGAGACAGTTTCTCGAAATAGCTTCGTGCTAATTTCGATGTTTTAGGGTATGATTCGCCTTGTGCATCGCAATAACCGATACACAAGGCGAATCGGGCGTGAAACCTGCCCTGCAAGATTTCCAGCCGCATTCGCCCAAGCAGCTTCGCAAGCCTTACCTGTCATTACGACAAGTTCCCCGTAAAAGCCCCCCGCCCTTGGCATCCCTTGATGATGCCGTCCCGGCGCAAAGCTTTTGTGCCGAAATTTCTTTGTATTTTTCATAGTCATTTCGTCGGTTGGCGTTGCTTTTCTTCGTTCAGGCACTCGATGTCCGGCGCGCTTGCGTGCGCCCATCTCGTGCCTGTCGTTCACATTCACGAAAGAGATTATGACTTTTGAAGCACTTGGCCTGAACCCTTCGATCATCAAAGCCCTGACCGAAGCAGGCTATACCGCCCCCACCCCGGTCCAGGAAAAAGCCATCCCCGCCGCCATCAGCGGCCAGGATCTGCTGGTGTCCTCGCAGACCGGCTCGGGCAAGACCGCCGCTTTCATGCTGCCTTCGCTGCACCAGTTGGCAGACCTGCCGCAGGCGCCGCAAGCAGCCCGTACCCCCAATCAGGAACGCCAGGCCAGCCGTGCCCGTGGCGAGCGTCCGCGTTACCAGCCGGCGCAGCCCAAGATGCTGGTGCTGACCCCGACCCGCGAACTGGCCCTGCAAGTGACCACCGCCACCGACAAGTACGGTGCCTACATGCGCCGCGTGCGCGTGGTGTCGATCCTGGGTGGGATGCCTTACCCCAAGCAGATGCAACTGCTGTCGCGCAACCCGGAAATCCTGGTAGCCACCCCGGGTCGTCTGATCGACCACATGGAGTCCGGCAAGATCGATTTCTCGCAACTGCAAATCCTGGTGCTGGACGAAGCTGACCGCATGTTGGACATGGGTTTCATCGACGACATCGAAAAGATCGTCGCCGCCACCCCGGCCACTCGCCAGACCATGCTGTTCTCGGCCACCCTGGACGGTGTGGTGGGCAACATGGCCAAGCGCATCACCAACAATCCGCTGACCATCCAGATCGCCAGTTCCTCGACCCGTCACGAAAACATCATGCAGCGCGTGCACTTCGTGGATGACCTGTCGCACAAGAACCGCCTGCTGGATCATCTGCTGCGCGATACCAGCATCGACCAGGCCGTGATCTTCACTGCCACCAAGCGCGACGCCGACACCATCGCCGATCGTCTGAACATCGCCGGGTTCGCCGCCGCCGCACTGCATGGCGACATGCACCAGG
>NZ_BADI01001026.1:0-907 GCF_000333555.1 Herbaspirillum sp. B65
GATTAAATGTGAACAGGCCCTAAACTTAAGCGAACTTGCGCGCGGCATCGATGGCCAGCCCGCTGCCGATACTGCCGAACAGGTCGCCTTCCACATGCCTGGCCTTGGGCGCCAGCGCGCCGATGCGTTCGCGCAGCAGGCGCACGCCGCTGGAGCCACCGGTGAAGAAAACGCTATCGATGTCATCGGCGCGCAAACCGGCCTGCTGCAACAGCGCCAGTACAGTCTGCTCCACCGACTGCACCAGGTGGTCGACGGCGGCGTCGAAGTCGCTGCGCTGCAATTGCAACTGCTCGGGCTTGCGCAGGCGTTCCAGATCCAGCAGGGTCTGGTCGGCCGAGGACAGAGCGATCTTGCCGGCCTCCACCTGCAGCGCCAGCCAGTGGCCGCAGCGCTGCTCGACCACGTCCAGCAGTCGGGCAAAGCGTTCGCGGTCGGTCACTTCACGCGCGACGTCCTGCAATTGCTGCCAGGCCTTGCGGGTGTAGAGCTGATTGATGGTGTGCCAGGTGGCCAGGTTGAAGTAATAGCTGGAGGGGATCTCGGCATTGCCCAGAAGGCGCCCGCCCAAGCCCAGCAGCGGCATCACGCAGGCCAGGCTGAAATACTTGTCGAAGTCGGTACCGCCGATGTGCACGCCCCCATTGGCCAGGATATCGTCGCGCCGCTCGCTGCGCGATGCCCGTTGTGGCGACAGGCGCACCAGCGAAAAGTCGGAGGTACCGCCGCCGATGTCGACGATCAAGACCAGCTCTTCCCTATCGATGCGCGACTCATAGTCGAAAGCTGCCAGAGACCGAGGCCCAGGTAGTGGCCATCCTGCGGACCTGCCATGCCCTGCAGGTGCAGATCGTGCCGCGAGGGGCCGGCACGGGTCTGTCCGGTGGCGCCATGCCCATTGCCGATG
>NZ_BADI01001025.1:0-1364 GCF_000333555.1 Herbaspirillum sp. B65
ATGGGACACGGCATCTTCTCGGCGGCCGTCAGTTCGGCGGCGGTCTTGCCCAATGCCGGCAGCAGGAAGTGGGGTTCGTAGCAAAAGCCGCCCTCCCCGCGGGCCTGCGCCACGATCTCGCCCTTCCAGAGGCCATCGGCGATGACCGGTTGCGGGTCCTCGGCATGACGCACATAGACCAGCACGCAATAGTAATAGGCCGACTTGTCGGCGTGCGCGGCCAGCTCGGCGACCAGCTTGGCATTGTTGTTGGCGTCCGACTTGGGTTCGCCGGCATAGCGCGCCGAATACACGCCCGGCGCACCGCCCAGGGCATTGACGCAGACCCCCGAATCATCGGCCAGCGCCGGCAGGCCGGTCAGGCGGGCGGCATGACGGGCCTTGGCCAGGGCGTTCTCGACGAAGGTGGCGAAGGGTTCTTCCGCCTCGGGGACATTGAACTCGCCCTGCGGGCGCACGTCCAGCCCGATGTCGCCCAGCAGGCTGGCGAATTCCTTCAGTTTGCCGGCGTTGTTGGACGCCATCACGATCTTTTGCTTGGGTTGCATGTGTGCTCAAAATTCAGTTGCAAAGGGCGTAGCGCGCGCCGCCACAATAAAAAACGCCATGTCGGTGCGGCACATGGCGTTTTTGTTCATATCGCTTCTGAGCCGCATTGTACGGCCATTTGCGCCGCCGCGTCGCTGCGACTTACAGGCCCAGGGCCTGCTTCTGCAAGCCATTGAGCGTGGCAATGCCTTGCTGGGCCAGGTCCAGCAGGCTGTTGAGCGTGGCGCGGTCGAATGCCGCGCCTTCGGCGGTGCCCTGCACTTCCACGAAGTGGCCGGCATCGGTCATGACCACGTTCATATCAGTATCGCAATCCGAATCTTCCAGGTAATCCAGGTCCAGCACCGGCACGCCCTGATAGACGCCCACCGAGATGGCGGCCACGAATTGCTTCACGGGAATGGTCTCGATCAGGCCGCGCGACTGCAGCACGGTGAAGGCATCGTAGGCCGCCACCATGGCGCCGGTGATGGCGGCGGTGCGGGTGCCGCCGTCGGCTTGCAGCACGTCACAGTCCAGTTGCAGGGTACGCTCGCCGAAGGCTTCCAGGTCGAAGGCGGCACGCAGGGCGCGGCCGATCAGGCGCTGGATTTCCTGGGTGCGGCCGGATTGCTTGCCCTTGGCGGCTTCGCGGTCCATGCGGGTGTGGGTGGAACGGGGCAACATGCCGTATTCGGCGGTCAGCCAGCCCTGGCCCTTTACCTTCANGAAGCCGGGCACTTTTTCCTCGATGGAGGCGGTGCACAGCACCCGGGTATCGCCAAACTCGACCAGCACCGAAACCTTCGGCGTGCTTGGTGTACTGGCGGGTCAGG
>NZ_BADI01001024.1:0-993 GCF_000333555.1 Herbaspirillum sp. B65
CTTGCCGCCTTTGCCTGCCCGCTCAGCGGGTTTTCGCTCTTGTCAGAGCGCCATTTCCGGCCGACAAGCTCTCTTGAGATAGTAGAATGACGACTTCTTTCACCTGGAAAGCCGTCACCATGACTGAAGCCGTAGTCAAGACAGTGCAGTGCATCTCGCCCGCCGGGCTGCATACCATGGCCTACAAGGAGTGGGGCGATGCCCGCAATCCCAATGTGCTGGTGTGCGTGCATGGCGTCACGCGGGTCTCCGACGATTTCGACCGCATGGCGCGCGAGCTGTGCGATACCTATCGGGTGATCTGCCCGGACGTGGTCGGGCGCGGGCGCTCCGGGCGTCTGGCCAATCCGCAGTTCTACACCGTGCCGCAATACGTGGCCGATATGGTAACCCTGCTGGCGCGCGCCGATGCCGAGATCGTCGACTGGTTCGGTACCTCCATGGGCGGTCTGATCGGCATGGGGCTGGCCTCGCTGCCGGGCAATCCGATCCGGCGCCTGGTGTTGAACGATATCGGCCCTTCCATCAACGGTGCCGCGCTGGCGCGCATCGGTGAGTACATCGGCCAGGACGTGCGCTTCGATACCTTCGAGGAAGCGGCGCAGTACATTCGCACCATTTCCGCCAGCTTCGGTCATCACAGCGATGAGGAGTGGCACAAGCTGGCCAAGGACGTGCTACGCCAGAATGAAGAAGGCAAGTGGGTGCGCCATTACGACCTGGGCCTGGCCGTGCCGTTCAAGCTGACCACGCCGGAAGCGGCCAGTGCGGCCGAGCAGATGCTGTGGGCGGCCTACGATGCCATTCGCTGCCCGACGCTGCTGGTGCGCGGCGCCCAGTCCGACCTGCTGCTGCCGGAAGTGGCGCAGGAAATGACCCGCCGCGGGCCCAAGGCCAAGCTGGTGGAGCTGCCTGACGTGGGTCATGCGCCTACTTCATGCACGCGCCGCAGATCGAGGTGGCGCGCCAGTTCCTGTTGGGTTGAGCAATGCC
>NZ_BADI01001023.1:0-20290 GCF_000333555.1 Herbaspirillum sp. B65
GCGCACGATGGTGCCGCCGATGTTGTTGATGTCCTGTGCAGCAGAAACGAGTACAGCATCACCACTGATACGCCCACCCAGGTTCTGGAGATTGGCACCCGCCAACGACACCCCCTTGCGCGCAGCAATGGTGCCGCCGCTGTTGACGATATCCTGCGCCGCCTGGAAGGCCACATCATTGCCCGCAATCAGCGTGCCCTGGCCGGTCACCTCGACGTTGGAGGCGTGTACATACACCTGCGGCACCAGCACTTCCTGCGTGCTGCCATCGGCCAGCGTCACCGTCTGCTTGACCAGCCAGACGATGTCGGTCTTCAGTGCCGCCACCTGCGCATCGGTGAGGGCCACGCCCAGGGTGTAGCGCTGGGCTTGCGCCACTTGCAGGCCGGCGTTCATGAGCGCCTGGTATTGCGCTTCGTTGCTGCTGTAGCCGGCCAGATAGCGCTGGCCGGTGATCTGCTGGATCTGGCGCTGCACCAGTTGCTGTTCATAGAAACCATCGCCCAGTTGGCGCACGCCGATGGCGGCATTGGGTTGGTTGAGTTGGCCCAGTTGCCTCAACATGAAGTCCGACGACAACCAGTTGCGCGTGCCCACGAATTGCGGGTCGGTCTGCACCAGGTAGCGCTGCGCAGGGCCGGCATTGATGCGGTAGAGCGCATTGTTGGGCAGCGTCAAGTCGAGGTTGGCGATGCGGATGCTGGCCGCGCCTGCGCTCGCACCCGCCGCTCCCGAGACCGCCGCTGGCACTGCCCGCACCGAGTTGGCGCGGTTGGGGCCGGCGCCACTGGTGGGGCTGACGTCGAGCTGGAAGTTGGTGACGATGTCCTGCGACTGGTAAGGCACACCATCATAACGACGGTCGTCCGCGCTGAAGCGGTGGCTCTTGATGTAGGTGTACACGGCCGAACCAGTCGAGACCACGCGCTGCCGGCCCAGCGGGCCGGTGTTGTTGATGGCGGTGCCGTTGACGCTGTCACCGGCCAGCGTGCCGCCGGCGATGACCTGGCTAGCGTAGTTGTTGAGTGCACCAGCGGCCAGATTCATGTTGCCGCCGGAGGTGATCATGCCGGGGTCGCTCTTGGTGACCACCGTGCGGGTGATCTGTTCGGTGCCGTCGTAGATGGTCCATTCGCGGTAGGAGCGGCTGTTGACGTTGTTGTTGAAGGCGGCGATCTTGTCGTTGAGCACTAGCAGCGCAGCGATGTACGCGTCGTACTTGGGCTTCCAGACATCATTGGCCGCTTTCCATGCAGCATAGACCTCGGGATCAACCGGCACCGGATAGCACGAGTCATAACACATCTCGCCGGGGCGCGGCTCCGCCCCGGGGCCTGGGCCTGGATCCTGCGGCGGCGTCACCCCCATGACTGCCCAGATACGGTCAGTGGCCGTGTAATTGATGACCGGTGGAATGTAGACCGCATCGGCATCTCCCATCGCCCCCTGGCTGTAGGGAGGAACATAGGCAATGGCCACCGCATTATCGCCACGGGCACCGCGCGAATAGTCAAACGGAGGTCCATAACGCTCGGCCGGGTAGGCGGCCGAAGGCAGCAGCAAGCGATAGTTGTCCTCATCGCCCATGGCCCGCCAGTTGGCGGCATTGAGGATTTCTCCTGAACCCCGGTTGTAGAGCCAGGCCGAGTTGGAATCCAGCAATTGTGATGAGCCATTGAGCCGGAAGTTGATGATGCGCTTGCCCGGTCCCGTCTGGTCCGTGGTCTCCAGATGCGCGTTGCTATTGTTGATGCTTCCGGCGGCAATACTCAGGTTGCCATCGGCATTGATGGTGGCGCTGCTGTTGTTGACTTCCCGCGCCGAGCCGACAGCCTTCTTGTTGGCATCCAGTGCGCCGCCGATGACCATGTCGCCCACCGAGTAGATCAAGCCATGTTCGCTGTTGTTGATGACGCCAGCGCCAATATCAAGTCGGTTGCGCGCGGCGATCACCGGGGCGCTGGTGACGCCGTCGACGGTTTCCGCCTGGTTGTTCAACACGTCTGCGCCAATGGCGATGTTGTCGCCATAGATGCGGCCCGTGCCGAGGTTGTTGACGGTGCTGCTTTCGATGATCGTGTTCACGCCATCGATCAGGCCCCGGTTGATGAAGGTGTGGACATCGGTGGCCTTGAGCCTCAGGGTATTGCCCACCAGCGAGCCACTGGCCTGGTTGTCGATGGTGGCGGCCGTCAGCGTCAAGGTGCCGCCCGCGCCGACCGAGCCGGCATTGGTGAAGGTGCCGGCGGTGCGCAAATCCAGCTCGCCTGTGGCTCCGATCTGCCCGGTATGAAGGATTGAGGCGACCAGGTCCATGCGCAGGTCTTTCTGGCTCAATACCCGACCACTGCCTGTGAAGGAATATGCCAGCAAGGTGGTCTGCCGTCCGGCGATGACGGTGCCGTTGCTGTTGTCGATGGCCAGGGTGCGCGTGCTCGGGTTGGCGTCCGTCAACACGGCGCTGTTGGTGGCGGAGATCAGGCCGCTGCCGTTGTCGATGCGGCCGCTGGCAGTCAGCGTGATGGCGTCGCCGCGCACGGCGCCCTGGCGGTTGCTGATGTCGGTGGCGGCCACGTTGACGGTGGCGCCTTCTATGCCCTGGTCCTGGCCTTGGGTGTTGTCGTTGCGCACGCTGCCGGCTTGCACGTTGACCGTGCCATCCGAGCGCAGCAGGCCGCCGCTGTTGTCGACAAGGCCGCTGCCGGCCTGGATGTCCACGCCCTGCTTGGCCTGCAATTGACCACCGCTGTTGGTGACGCTATTGCCTTGCACGGTCAGCTTGCCGGTGGCGCCGATGGAGCCAGCGCGGTTGTCCAGGGTGGCGGTGTTGAGGTTGATGTCGCTGTTTGAGGAGACCAGGCCGGCATTGACCAGCGTGGCGGCGGCGATGTCCACCGTGCCCTGGGCCTGGATGCCGCGTGTGCTGCCGGAGTGGCTGTTGCGCACGGTCTTGCCGCTGGCGTCGATCTTCAATGACGCGCCGGCTTGCAGCAGGCCGCCATCGTTGTTCAGGTCGCCGCTGCCCACGGTGAGTTGGCCTTGGGCGGCCAGCGTGCCGTTGCTGTTGTCCAGGGCGCCGCTGGCGATCTGCAGGTCGCGCTGGGCGCTGACCTGGCCGCCGCGATTGCTGAAGGTTTGTGATTGGCTGTCGAGGTGGATGTCGGTGGCGTTGAGCGTGCCGGCACTGTTGTCGATGCCCGCGCCGGTGAGGGTGAGCAACTGCGCCGCGCTGACCTGGCCCTGGTTGGCGAGCTGGCCGCGGGTGTTGATGGTGAGCGCATCTTGGCTGGAGGCCAGCGTGCCGCGGTTGTCCAGGGTGGCGGACTGCAGTTCGACGCCGCCATTGGCGCCCAGCGTGCCGCTGTTGCTGATGGCTTGCGCGGCCTGCACGCGCAGGGCATCCACGGCATTGATGTTGCCGCTGTTGGTAAGGCCATCGGCCTGCACGACAACCGACTGTGCCGCTTCGATGCGGCCACTGTTGGTGGTGCTGCCGCTGCTGTTGATGCGCACGCGGCCCTGGCGGGCGCTCAGGGTGCCGCTGTTGTCCAGGGTACTGGCGTTGAGCGTGGCGTCGGTGGTCGCTTGCAGCGTGCCGCTGTTGCGGATGCCAGCGGAGGCCTGCATCGTCAGGGACGCGCTGCTGCCGAGGCTGTTGCGGTTGTCGATGCTCGTGGCGCTCACCTGCACCGGACCTTCGCCGCCGATGCTGCCGGTGTTGCGTACGCTCTGGCTGGCTTGCACCGTCAGCGCTGCGCTGCTGGCGATGCTGCCGGCATTGTCCAGGGTGGTAGTGGTGAGATTGGCCGCGCTCTGGCTGCCCAGCTTGCCACTGCCACTGTTGTGCAAGCCCGCTGCCTCGACCGTCAATCCGCCGTGGGCGCCCAAGCTGCCGCTGTTGTTGATGTCTTGCGCCGCCTTGATGCGCAAGGCATCGCCGGCATTGACGCCACCGCTGTTGTCGAGCTGGCCGGCCTGCAGGGTGATGCCCTGGCTGGCTTCGATGCGGCCGCTGTTGCTGAGGCCAGCGGAAGCCTGCATCGCCAGTGCGGCGCTACTGCCGATGTTGTTGCGGTTGTCGATGGTGGTCGCACTCAACTGGACCGGGCCTTCGCCCGCGATGCTGCCGGTGTTGAGCACACTGTCGCTGGCCTGCACCGTCAGTGCTCCACTGCTGGCCATGCTGCCGCTGTTTTCCAGGCGACCATCGGCGGTGACCACGGCCTGTCCGACCGCAGCGCCGATGGTGCCGGCGTTACGCACGCCCACGCCATGTTCGGTGGACGTCAGGTAGATGTGGCCGGCATACATGCCGCCCAGTTGCGCCACGTCGATGGCCACCGCCGGGGCGGCGTCGTTCGGGGCCACGCCGGGCTGCACGCTGGCATGGTCGGCGCTGACCGTGTTCAAGCCGGCGCTGACCTTCAGTTCGGGCGCCCACACGCCGGCGTTGACCTGCACGGCGCGCGCGATGATCTCGGCGTAGTCGGTGCGGCTGGCATCCAGCCCATTGCCTTCGATGTTCACCGCGCCACTGGCCACGCGATAGCTGTCCAGGTTGCCGTTGTTGATCTGCGGCACACCCGTGGTGAGCGTGGCGCGGTTGGCGTTGAGGAAGCCGCAGCCAGCGCAGGTGATGCCGGCCGGGTTGGCCACCACCACCTGGGCCCGGTTACCCGCCACTTCCAGGTAGCCGCGCAGGTAACTGGGGTTGGCCGAATTGACCTGGTTCACGATCACCCGCGCCGCGCCCGTGGCCAGCCAGGGATTGCCGGCCACATAGCCGCCCAGTTGGGTGCTGGTCGTGGAACGAGCGTTGTTGAGGATGACGCCATTGGTGCCGACGTCGAACTGGCGATAACGATTGAGCGACACCCCGGCTGTGCTGGGGGTCTGGATGTTGACCACCGGCACGCCGTTGGGGGTCACCAGCACGGTGGGTTGCTGGGTGCGCGGGGCCGTGCGGTCGCCCAGGATCTGGGCGTGGGCCACGGTATTCATTGCCAGCGCCAGGGCCACCGAGAGCAGCGAAAAGCGCAAGGCCGACGGCAACAGATCGGGCAAGGTTCCGCTCGGGCCCGCGGTGCGGCCCTGGTGCTGGATGCTGGAGGCAATTTCTGCCACGGCCATCAATTGGCCGCGATGCCGGTTGAAAACCAGCTTGTAACGCTGACGATTCATGAACACCCCTGTTGCAGTTTTAGTTATCACCGGTCGGCCAACGAACCCCGATTCGTTGTTTGCCGTTTCCAGTTGGCAAGAATTTGCTTGCCAGGGGCCAGATGTTAATTTAAGTTGTCAGCACGTTGACAGCTTCCCTTCCATTGAGAAGATTTCCTGTTGGCAAAACCCAACAATTGTTTTTATTTCATGCCATTTTGTTTTGATTCCGGGCCGCAAGTGGCTTGGGGTCGGCCCTTATCATGCTTTCTGCCTTTACTTTTTCTTCATCCCGCCTGGTCTTGATGCTGGGCTTGCCTCTGGTATGCGCTCTTGCCCAGGCGCAAACCGCAGTCAATCAGGAGCAATTGCAGCGTGAACGTGAACGCGCACTGCGCCAGCAGCAGGAGTCGCGACCCGACGTGAATTTGGGCACGCCCGCACCCAATGCCGTACAGCAAGCCTTTCCCGAGCATGAGCAACCGTGTCGGGTGATTTCTGCGATTACGCTGGAAGGCGATCAGGCCGAACGCTTCCGCTTTGCACTCGATAGCGTCACCGGGCCGCAAGGGGCGGTGGGACGTTGCCTGGGGTCGCAAGGGGTGAACCTGGTGCTGGCCAAGGTGGAGAGCGCCATCGTCGAGCGTGGCTACACCACCACCCGCGTGCTGGCGCGCGCGCAGGATCTGTCGACCGGTCAGTTGCGCTTGACGGTGGTGCCGGGGCGGGTCCGCCATATCCGCTTTGCCGCCGATGCCGATGCGCGCGGCACCGCCTTCAATGCCCTGCCGATCAGCCCCGGCGATATCCTCAACCTGCGTGATGTCGAGCAAGGTCTGGAAAACTTCAAGCGCGTGCCGACCGCCCAGGCCGATATCAAGATCACGCCTTCCGAGGATGAGGGCGCCCAGCCCGGCGACAGCGATCTGGTGATCCAGTACCAGCAGGCGTTTCCATTCCGTCTGAGCGCAACCCTGGACGATGGCGGTGCCCGCAGCACCGGCAAGTACCAGGTCGGCCTGACATTGTCCTATGACAATTGGTGGACCCTCAACGATCTGTTCTACGTGAGCGTGAGCCGCAGCCTGAATCACTATGGCGACCACGGCAGTCATGCCTATACGCTGCACTACTCGCTGCCCTGGGGCAACTGGATGGCCGGCGTCACGCTCTCGGGCAATCGCTACCACCAGACCGTATCCGGGGCGTTCGAGAACTTTGTCTATAGCGGCCGCTCGGAGACCACCGAATTCAAGCTCTCGCGTCTGCTGCATCGTGATGCGGCCGGCAAGACCACGGTGTTTGCCAAGGGCTTGGTGCGCACTGCCTACAATGCCATCGATGATCAGGAAGTCAGCGCCCAGCAACGCCGCACCACCTCCTGGGAGGCCGGAGTGAACCAGCGCCAGTTCCTGGGCGAGGCCATCGCCGATGCCACGCTGGCATACCGCCGCTCGCTCGATACGCAAGGCAGCGAGCCCAGCACGCCCTTCGATCTGCCGCAGATTGCCACGCATTACGGCTTGTGGCTGCTGGATGCTTCGCTCAATGCGCCCTTCCAGCTAGGCGGCGGCAAGCTGCGTTATAGCGGTACGTTGCGCGCGCAATGGAACCGCGGCAACCTGCCGCCGCAAGACCAGTTCTCCATCGGTGGGCGCTATACCGTGCGCGGCTTCGATGGCGAGCTGACCTTGCAGGCCGAACGGGGCTGGTTCCTGCGCAATGAACTGGCGCTGGCCCTGGGCGAAAGTGGACAGGAATTGTTTGCCGGAGTCGATACCGGTGCTGTGTCCGGGCCAACGGCGCAGTTCCTGACCGGACAACGCTTGAGCGGAGCGGCGCTGGGCTTGCGCGGCAGCCTCTTCAAGCTGTCCTATGAAATGTTCTTGGCCACGCCCTTGTCCAAGCCGCAGGGCTTCAATACAGCGGCGCTGACCGGGGGCTTCAATTTGCAGTGGACATTCTGAAATATCGGGCAATGGCGCTGGCACCCACACATTAGAAATTCGCTACCGACAGTAGCAATGAGAAACGCCCCGCAGCCTTTCAGACAAGGCTTGCGGGGCGTTTTCATTTGTAATGCACGTTGTAAAACTTAGATTTTCTCCAGCTTGGCCACCGACAGATCCAGCAACTTCATGCCGAACTTGCCGAAGTTGATCTGCGCCCGTGCCGCACCGCCACCGCCTTCGATATTGACGATGACGCCCTCGCCGAACTTGGCGTGCGACACGTTCTGGCCGATGCGCCAGCCGGAATCGGTCTGGCGCGAGAAGCTCTGGGCAATCTTGTTGTTGCCCGCCTCCGGCACTTCGTCCCAGGCCGACTTGGGATTGGCGAACCAGTGATGCTGGGCGATCTTGGGCGAGAGCCACTTGATGGATTGTTCGGGCAGCTCATCAAAGAAGCGTGAACGCATGTTGTAGCGGGTCTGGCCGTGCAACATGCGGGTCTGCGAGAAGGTCATGAACAGGCGCTTGCGGGCGCGCGTGATGGCCACGTACATCAGGCGCCGCTCTTCTTCCACGCCGCCCTCTTCCTTGGCGCTGTTCTCGTGCGGGAACAAGCCCTCTTCCATGCCAGTGATGAAGACCGCATCGAACTCCAGGCCCTTGGCCGAATGCACCGTCATCAACTGCAAGGCATCCTGGCCGGCTTGCGCCTGGTTGTCGCCGGCTTCCAGCGAAGCGTGCGAGAGGAAGGCCGACAGCGGCGACATGATGGTCACCAGCGGGGCGTCGGCATCCAGCACTTCCACGCCATCGGCGATGGTGATGGCCGTGCCGGCCGTGGCCTGGGCCTGCGGGCCGAGGAAGGCCGGGGCATCCAGGCCATAGCCTTCTTCCGAGACGAACAGGGTGGCGGCGCTGACCAATTGCTCCAGGTTCTCGATGCGGTCGGCGCCTTCCTTTTCGTTGCGGTAATGCGTGATCAGGCCGGACAGGTCCAGCACCACCTTGACCGTTTCCGGCAGGGGCAGGTGCTGGGTTTCGAAGCGCGCGCCTTCGATCAACTTGATGAAGGCGTTCAGCGAGGAACCGGCCTTGCCGGCCACATAGGGCACGGCGGCATAGAGCGAGCAGCCGTACTGGCGCGCCGCGTCCTGCAATGACTCCATGGCCTTGGCGCCGATGCCGCGGGTGGGGAAGTTGACCACGCGCAGGAAGGCCGAATCATTGTGCAGGTTGTCCATCAACTGCAGGTAGGCGATGGCGTGCTTGATTTCGGCTCGCTCGAAGAAGCGCTGGCCGCCATAGACGCGATAGGGAATGGCCGAGCTGAAGAGCGCATGTTCCAGCACCCGCGACTGCGCATTGGAGCGGTAGAGGATGGCGATCTCGCTGCGCGCCCAGCCTTCGGCGATCAAGTCCTTGACCTGTTCGATGATCCACTGCGCTTCTTGCAGGTCGCTGGTGGCTTCGTAGACGCGCACCTGTTCGCCGTGGCCGGCATCGGTGCGCAGGTTCTTGCCCAGACGCTTGCTGTTGTTGGCGATGAGCTCGTTGGCGGTGTCCAGGATGTGACCATGCGAGCGGTAGTTCTGCTCCAGCTTGATCAGGTTCTGCACATGGAATTCCTGCTCGAAGGCCTGCATGTTGCCCACGTTGGCGCCACGAAAGGCATAGATGCTCTGGTCATCGTCACCCACCGCGAAGACCGCGCCGTGTTGGCCGGCCATGAGCTTCAACCACTTGTATTGCAGATCGTTGGTGTCCTGGAACTCATCGACCAGGATGTGGCGGAAACGGCCCTGGTAGTGTTCGCGCAGCGGCTGGTTGCGCGAGAGCAATTCATAGGTGCGCAACAGCAACTCGGCGAAATCGACCACGCCTTCGCGCTGGCATTGCTGATCGTAGAGTTCGTAGAGTTCGACGAACTTGCGGTTGTAGTCGTCGTAGGCATCCACGTCCTTGGCGCGCAAGCCCTGGTCCTTGGCGCTGTTGATGAAGTACATCAGGTTGCGCGGCGGATATTTCTCATCGTCCACGTTCATCTGCTTCAACAGGCGCTTGATGGCCGAGAGCTGGTCTTGCGTATCCAGGATCTGGAAGGTCTGCGGCAGTCCGGCATCCTTGTGATGCGCACGCAGCAGGCGGTTGCACAGGCCGTGGAAGGTGCCGATCCACATGCCGCGGGTATTGATGGGCAGCATGGCCGACAGGCGCGCGGTCATTTCCTTGGCGGCCTTGTTGGTGAAGGTCACCGCCAGGATGCCCGAGGGCGAGACCTGCCCGGTCTGGATCAGCCAGGCGATGCGGGTGGTCAGCACGCGGGTCTTGCCGGAGCCGGCGCCAGCCAGGATCAGCGCCGATTGCGCCGGCAGCGTCACGGCGGCCAGTTGCTCTTCGTTGAGGTTGTGGAGAAGATTTTGCATCCCGCGATTATAAAGGGCGCGTGCCATGACCGGGCAGGCTCGCCCGGCGCTATACTGCCGCTCAGTCGATTTATTCCACTCCGATGAGCCTGCTGCCCATGCGTCGCCTACCCCTCTTGCTTACCCGTACCGTTCCCCTGATCGCCGCCCTGTTGCTGGCAGCCTGCGCCACCACGCCGCCCCCGGCCTCGCGCGCCGATGTCGAACAATTGCTGATGCTGCAGAAGACACGCCTGGACGTAGCTGCACCCGTGGCACGCAGCAAGTGGAATTCGCACGCCCCCATCGATGATCCGGCACGCGAAGCGGTGATCCTGGACGATGTTGCCCTGCGCGCGCAGAAGCTGGGCCTGGATGCGGCCTGGACGCGGGGCTTCTTCCAGGACCAGTTCGAGGCCGGCAAGATCGTGCAGCGCGACCTGCACCGCCAATGGCGCCTGGAGCAACGGCCGCCCTTTGCCAATCCGCCCGACCTGGCCTTGCAGGTGCGCCCGATACTGGACCGCATGACGCCCGACCTGCTGGCGGTGCTGGTACGCCTGAACGGCCACTGGTGTGAACCCGGTGTGCAGCGCGACCTGGCCGAGCTGGAACCGGAAATCCTGGGTGCCGACTATGCGCCTGCGGTGCGCGAACGGGCTACCGCAGCCTTGCGCTGCCCGCGCTGAATGCGTCTTTTCAGAAACATAACGTCGCACAAAAACGACTAAGTTGCTGAATTAACAGACAAAAAACATTTGCTGTCCTGCAGCATTTTTGTGGCGGGGGTAAAATTCGGATTGCTGTTCACGCGCACATCCGCGCACGCAGTCTCTTCATTCCGATTCCCCCGCCATGTCCGACGATTCCTGTAGTCCCCGTTCCGCCCCCACGCCGGTGCCGGCCCGCGCTTTGCCGCCGGCCAAGGTCACGCGCCAGATCATCGCTACGGCCTTCTTCACTTTCCTGGTGTACCTGGCCATCGGCATCCCGCTGGCAGTGCTGCCGGGTTACATCCACCTGGACCTGGGTTATAGCTCGGTGATGGCGGGCCTGGGCATCAGCGTGCAATATTTCGCCACCTTCGTCAGCCGCGCCAATGCCGGTCGCATGATCGACACCGTGGGCGCCAAGCAGACCGTCATGCGCGGCATGTTGCTGTGTGCGGCCAGCGGCGCCTTGCTGCTGTGCTCGGCGCTGGCCCAGCCGCTGCCCTTCCTGTCGCTGGTGCTGCTGCTGGTCAGCCGCGCCTTCCTGGGCCTGGGCGAGAGCCTGGTGGGCACCGGCGCCATCATGTGGGGCGTGGGCCGGGTAGGCTCGGAAAACACGGCCAAGATGATTTCGTGGAACGGCATTGCCACCTATTCGGCGCTGGCCATCGGTGCCCCGCTGGGTGTGGTACTGGACCGCTCGCTAGGTTTTGGCATGATCGGCTTGGCCGGCATGTTGCTCACCGCCTTGGGCTATGTGCTGGCACGCGGTGGCCCGGTCACACCGGTGGTGCAGGGCGAGCAACTGTCCTTCAAGCTGGTGCTGCGCAAGGTATTCGCCTATGGCATGGGACTGGCCTTCGGCACCATCGGCTTTGGCTCCATTGCCACCTTCATTACCCTGTATTACGCCGACCTCCACTGGAGTGGTGCGGCCTTTGCGCTGACCGCCTTCTCCAGCGCCTTCGTCGGCGCGCGCCTGCTGTTTGCCAATGCCATCAACCGCTTCGGCGGCTATCGGGTAGCGGTGGTGAGCTTCATTACCGAAGCGATCGGCCTGCTCCTGCTGTGGAGCGCCACCACGCCGGAACTGGCGCTGCTGGGTGCGGCCCTGGCCGGCTTCGGCTTTGCGCTGGTGTTCCCGTCGCTGGGAGTGGAAGCGGTCAACCTGGTCACGCCCGCCAATCGCGGTGCGGCGCTGGCGGCCTACTCGGTGTTCCTCGATCTGGCGCTGGGCGTCACCGGTCCGCTGGCCGGTGCCATTGCGGGTCAACTGGGTTATGCACAGGCGTTCCTGTTCGCGGCCATTGCAGCCATCGGTGGGGTGGCCTTGTCGCTATCCTTGTACCGCAGCGCGCAGCAGCGCGAGAACTCATGATGGCTTGTTTCTGATCGCTGGGGCCGATAAGTTTTAATCTATCGGCCCTATTGATTTATAGGCCAGCAGTTAGCTGAAAAATCGGTTGAAATAAGGAACGTCGGCCCAACTCTTTTATCAATACTTGCGTAGTCGCAGTTAGTCTCTTGGCGATTTGCAATAGAATCGCGGAGTTGTGTTGTATGACCCGCTTACGAAAAACCGAACAGCTAAGGAGCGAATAATGGCAAAGAAAAACGTGGCAGCCCCCTCGATCAACATCGGCATCAACGACAAGGACCGCAAGAAGATTGCCGACGGCCTGTCCAAGCTGTTGGCCGATACCTATACCCTGTACCTGAAGACCCACAACTTCCACTGGAACGTGACCGGTCCCATGTTCAACACCCTGCACCTGATGTTCGAAGGTCAGTACAACGAACTGGCGCTGGCGGTGGACCTGATCGCCGAACGCATCCGCGCGCTGGGCTATCCGGCTCCGGGTTCGTACAAGGAATTCGCCAAGCTGTCCTCCATCCCCGAGGCCGATGGCGTGCCCAATGCCCAGGAAATGATCGCGCAACTGGTGGCCGGCCAGGAAGCCGTGACCCGCACCGCGCGTTCGATCTTCCCTACGGTCGATGCTGCCGCCGATGAACCGACCGCCGACCTGCTGACCCAGCGTATGCAACTGCATGAAAAGAATGCATGGATGCTGCGCAGCTTGCTGGAAGGCTGATCTACCTGGCCAATGAAAAAATGCCGTTCACTCGAACGGCATTTTTTTTGGACGAAGCGTTCAGACTGCGTCCGGGCATCAACCATCAACGATAGAGATCGGCCAGTTGCCGCGTCTTGCGCTCCTCCACCGGCACCAGATAGACACTGCTGATGACGGCCACCATGTCGGCCCCCTGCGCCACCAGCGGCGGTGCGTTCTCCAGCGTGATGCCGCCGATCACCACCACTGGCAAGGCAATCTCGCGCTTGGATTGCGCAATAATTTCCGGCGCGGTGCGGAAATCATATTTTTTAACGCGCGACGGATAGAAGCCGCCGAAGGCAACGTAACTGGCGCCATCGCGATACGCCGCGTGGGCCAGCTCCAGCGTGCCGTAGCAGGAGGCGCCGACGATGCGCTCCGGCCCGACCGCCTTGCGTACTTGAGCGATGGACGCGTCGGTGCCACCGACATGGATGCCATCGGCACCGATCTCCAGGCACAGGTCCACGTGATCATTGATGATCAGCGGTACATCGTACTGGCGGCACAGCGCCAGCAGCGCCGAGGCTTGCGCCAGCCGCTGCGGCGCGGCAGCGGTCTTGTGACGGTACTGCACCAGCGCAGCGCCATTCTGCATGGCCAGCTCGGTGGCCGCCAGCAGTTGGGCAGTGTCGTCCCAGTCGGGGGTGACGATGTAGAGGCCACGCAGATGGCTTGCATACTCGGGTTTCATGTCGGGTTCCTCACTACAGGTTCGAACGCGGGGACGCGATTGGGGATGCGCTGTCCAGGCGCGATGGCATAGGCGCTGGACAGGGCGTGCTGGGTGTAGCGCTGGGCCAGGTCCAGCGCCTGGTGCATCGGCAGGCCACGCGCCAGACACGCCGAGAGCGCCGCGGCCAATGTGCAGCCGCTGCCATGGAATTCATCGGGCAGGCGGGTCCAGCGCCAGCTATGGCTTGCGCTGATCGGATGCGGCACAGCGGCAGCGGGAGCCGGTCCATACCAGCGATTGACCACATCCTCTTCCTGCGGGCCGTGACCGCCCTTGAGCAAGACATGGGCGCAGCCGCGCTGCATCAGTAGCGCCGCCTGGCGCGCCGCATCGTCCTCGCCGCACAGACGACGGGCCTCGTTCAGGTTGGGCGTGATCACCGTGGCCAACGCATAGAGCGGTTCGATGATGCGCGCAGCATCGTCACGCGAGAGCTGGTCACCTTTACCATTGGCCAGCACCGGGTCGAGCACCACCGGCAATTGCGCATTGCGCTGGCGCAATTGCCGGATCAGTGTGGCGATCATCTGCGCATTCTCGACACTGCCGGCGATGCCCAGCTTGACGGCGGCAATCTCGAAGCGGTCGATCAAGACCTGGGCTTGGTGGCGCACCAGTTCAGGATCAAGCGCATGGACGGCGAAGACGCTGACGTTGTCCTGCACCGTCAATGCCGTGGGCACCGACAGGGGATGGCATCCCAAGGCCGTAATGGCCGGGATGTCGGCCTGCATCCCGGCACCGCCGCTGGGGTCGGAGCCGGAGAAGACCAATACGCAGGGCGGTGTGGCGCGATAGGCGGCGCTCATGATCAAGCCACGCGACCAGCCATCGGCGAGGACGGCGAGGCGGCGAACTTGCGCGCGATGCGACCCGCCAGGAAGGCTTCGCGACCCGCTTCCACGGCCAGCTTCATGGCACGCGCCATGCGGATGGGATCGCGTGCACCGGCAATGGCGGTGTTCATCAGCACGCCGTCGCAGCCCAGCTCCATGGCGATGGCCGCATCCGAGGCCGTGCCCACGCCAGCATCGACCAGCACCGGCACGCGCGCCTGGTCGATGATCAGCGAGAGATTCCAGGGATTCAAAATACCCATGCCCGAGCCGATCAGCGAGGCCAGCGGCATGACGGCGGCCACGCCCAGGTCTTCCAACATGCGCGCCTGGATCGGGTCGTCGCTGCAATAGACCATCACGTCGAAGCCATCCTTGACCAGGATGTCGGCGGCTTTCAGAGTTTCGGGCATGTTGGGGAACAGGGTCTTTTCATCGCCCAGCACTTCCAGCTTGACCAGCTTGTGGCCCCCCAGCAGTTCACGCGCCAGTTGCAGGGTGTAGACCGCATCGGCTGCGTTGTAGCAACCGGCGGTGTTGGGCAGGATGGTGAATTCGGAAGGTGGTACCGCATCCAGCAGGCTGGGCGCGTTGGGGTCCTGGCCGATGTTGACGCGGCGGATCGCCACCGTGATGATCTCGGCGCCGCTGGCGACAGTCGCCGCGCGGGTTTCGTCGAGGTCCTTGTACTTGCCGCTACCGACCAGCAGGCGCGAGCGATAGGTCTTGCCGGCGATGGTCAGGCCCTGGTCCTGGCGGCTCAGGGGAGCGTCGTTCATGTTCATGTTGATTCCTTGTCTGTGAGGAGTGCGTGCCATGGGATGCGGCGCCTGGCTGCACCAGCGCGCCGCAGCGGAAGAAAACTTCATCCACCCCCGATGGCGCGCACCACGTCTACCTTGTCGGCCTCGGCCAGCGCGCGCAACGACCATTGCGCGCTGGGCACCACCTGGCGATTGACGGCCACGGCCACCGCCTTACCGGCCAGTGACAGGCCGGCAATGAGCTGGTCCAGCGTGGCGCCATCAGGCAGCGGGTGTGGCTTGCCGTTCAGTTCGATCTGCATGGCTGGCCACGCTTACTGCTTGGCATAGATCTCGGCGCCCATCTTGACGAACTCCACCGACTTGACCTGCATCCCCTGCTTCAATGCATCGATCTCGGAGATGCCTTCCTTGGCGGCGTAGTCGCGCACTTCCTGGGTGATCTTCATGGAGCAGAAGTGCGGGCCGCACATGGAACAGAAGTGCGCCACCTTGGCCGAATCCTTGGGCAGGGTTTCGTCGTGGAATTCGCGCGCCTTGTCCGGGTCCAGGCCGATGTTGAACTGGTCTTCCCAGCGGAATTCGAAGCGCGCCTTGGACAGGGCGTTGTCGCGGATCTGTGCGCCCGGATGGCCCTTGGCCAGGTCGGCGGCGTGGGCGGCGATCTTGTAGGTGATGATGCCGTCCTTCACATCGGTCTTGTTGGGCAGGCCCAGGTGTTCCTTGGGGGTGACGTAGCACAGCATGGCCGTGCCATACCAGCCGATCTGGGCGGCACCGATGCCGGAGGTGATGTGATCGTAGCCGGGGGCGATGTCAGTGGTCAGAGGACCGAGGGTGTAGAACGGCGCTTCGTGGCACTGCTCCAGTTGCAGGTCCATGTTCTCCTTGATGAGATGCATGGGCACGTGGCCGGGGCCTTCGATCATCACCTGCACGTCGTGCTTCCAGGCGATCTGGGTCAGTTCACCCAGGGTGCGCAGCTCGCCCAGTTGGGCTTCGTCGTTGGCGTCGTAGATGGAACCGGGACGCAGGCCATCGCCCAGGCTGAAGCTGACGTCATAGGCTTTCATGATCTCGCAGATCTCTTCGAAGTGTTCGTAGAGGAAGGATTCGCGGTGATGCGCCAGGCACCACTTGGCCATGATGGAGCCGCCGCGCGAGACGATGCCGGTCATGCGCTTGGCCGTCAACGGCACGTATTGCAGACGCACGCCGGCATGGATGGTGAAGTAGTCCACGCCCTGCTCGGCTTGCTCGATCAAGGTATCGCGGAAGATTTCCCAGGTCAGGTCTTCGGCCTTGCCATTGACCTTTTCCAGGGCCTGGTAGATAGGCACGGTGCCGATCGGTACCGGCGAATTACGGATGATCCACTCGCGGGTTTCGTGGATGTTCTTGCCGGTGGACAGATCCATGACGTTATCGCCGCCCCAGCGAATGGCCCAGGTCATCTTTTCCACTTCCTCGCCGATGGAGGAGGTCACCGCCGAGTTGCCGATGTTGGCGTTGATCTTGACCAGGAAATTGCGGCCGATGATCATCGGTTCGACTTCCGGGTGGTTGATGTTGGCGGGGATGATGGCACGGCCGCGTGCCACTTCGTCACGCACGAATTCCGGCGTGATCTCGGCGGGAATAGAGGCGCCGAAGGACTGGCCGGGATGCTGGCGGCCCATCAGGTCGGCCAGCTTGTTGCCCATGGGGCCGGAAGCCTTCAACTGCTCCAGGTACTCCTTGCGGCGCAGGTTTTCGCGGATGGCGATGAATTCCATCTCGGGCGTGATGATGCCACGGCGCGCATAGTGCATCTGGGTGACGTTGGCACCGACCTTGGCGCGGCGCGGCTTGCGGTGCAGGTTGAAGCGCAGCTCGGCCAGGGCTGGATCGTTCAGGCGCTGCTGACCGTATTCGGAAGTCGGGCCGGGCAGCTCCTCGGTGTCGTTGCGTTCCAGGATCCAGGGCAGGCGCGGGGTAGCGAGACCGGCGCGGATGTCGATCTTGACGTCCGGGTCGGTGTAGGGGCCGGAGGTGTCGTAGACATAGATCGGCGGGTTCTTTTCGGAACCGAACATGGCGGGTGTGTCAGCCTGGCTGATCTCGCGCATGGGTACGCGGATGTCGGGGCGCGAGCCGGTCACGTAGATCTTGCGGGAATTCGGGAGAGGCTGGACGGCTGCCTCGTCGACGGTGGCCGTCGCGGACAGGAATTTCGGGTTGGCATTCATTTCGGCTCCTTTGCTTGATGACTCATGGCTCGGAGCCAGCAAAGGAGGTTGCGGAAGAGGACGGACGGCGTGGAGGGATGATACAGGGCCGTGGGTGCGTCAAGCTGCCGGTTGCTTCCCTTCGCTGGCATTATCCAGATCAGGTTCAAGGGTATTTCTCACCCGGCTGCCAGAGCATGTGCTCCAGTGCCAGGACCCCTAGCGGTGCGACGCGGGCCGCTTGCGCGGTCGTTGTCGTGGGCCGGATTCTACTCCAATTGGCGTGAGGAACAAGGCTTCATTTCGGATGGACTCGGTGTGCAGCGCAGCAACCGAACCGGGCAACATGCCTTGGAGCAATGTATTTGCGGGCTGCCCAAGACCGGCTTTGAGTGCGTCAATTTCGCGCCTGAGGCGAGATTTGCCTTGTCCGTCCCTTATAATGTTGGGTTTCGCAAAAACACACGTCAAATCATGGAATTAGCCAAGTCGTTCGAGCCCGCCGAGATTGAGAAATTCTGGCGCGAGGAGTGGGAAAAGCGCGGTTACTTCGCCGCCACCACCGACGCGGAGAAGCCCTCGTTTTCCATCCAGTTGCCGCCGCCCAATGTGACCGGCACCCTGCACATGGGGCACGCGTTCAACCAGACCATCATGGATGGCCTGACGCGCTATCACCGCATGCGCGGCTACAACACCGCGTGGATTCCCGGCACCGACCATGCCGGCATCGCCACCCAGATCGTGGTGGAACGCCAGTTGGATGCACAGAAGATCTCGCGCCACGACCTGGGCCGTGAAAAATTCGTCGAAAAGGTCTGGGAGTGGAAAGAGAAATCCGGCTCCACCATCACCGGCCAGATGCGCCGCATGGGCGCCTCCACCGACTGGGCCCGTGAATACTTCACGATGGACCCGAAGATGTCCAAGGCCGTCACCGAAGTCTTCGTGCGCCTCTACGAGCAGGGCCTGATCTACCGTGGCAAGCGCCTGGTGAACTGGGACCCGGTGCTGGGCACCGCCGTCTCCGACCTGGAAGTGGTGTCGGAAGAAGAAGACGGCTCCATGTGGCACATCAAGTATCCGCTGGCCGATGGCAGCGGCCACATCGTGGTCGCCACCACCCGTCCGGAAACCATGCTGGGCGACGTCGCCGTGGCCGTGGACCCGACCGATGAGCGCTACGCCGCGCTGGTGGGCAAGATGATCAGGCTGCCGCTGGTCGGCCGCGAGATCCCCATCATCCAGGATGAATACGTCGACAAGGAATTCGGCACCGGCTGCGTGAAGATCACCCCAGCCCACGACTTCAACGACTACCAGGTCGGCGCGCGCCACAACCTGGAAATGATCAGCGTCTTCACGCTCAAGGCCACCATCAACGAGAATGCACCCGAGAAATACCAGGGCCTGGACCGCTTCGAGGCGCGCAAGCAGATCGTGGCCGATCTGGACGCGCTGGGTCTGTTGGAACAGGTCAAGCCGCACAAGCTGATGGTGCCACGTGGCGACCGTACCAGCGTGGTGATCGAGCCGATGCTGACCGACCAATGGTTCGTGGCCATGAGCAAGCCGGCGCCGGAAGGGACCTTCTTCCCCGGCAAGTCGATTGCCGAGACCGCGCTGGAAAAAGTCTCCTCGGGCGAGATCAAGTTCGTGCCCGAGAACTGGACCAATACCTACAACCAGTGGCTCAACAACATCCAGGACTGGTGCATCTCGCGCCAGCTGTGGTGGGGCCATCAGATCCCGGCCTGGTACGACGAGGACGGCGGTATCTACGTTGCCCGCACCGAAGAAGAAGCCCGTGCACAAGCTGGCGGCAAGGCCGTCAAGCGCGATGAAGACGTGCTCGACACCTGGTTCTCCTCGGCGCTGGTGCCTTTCTCCACCCTGGGCTGGCCGGAAGAAACCCCGGACTACAAGCTGTTCCTGCCCTCCTCGGTGCTGGTGACGGGCTTCGACATCATCTTCTTCTGGGTGGCGCGCATGGTCATGATGACCACGCACTTCACCGGAAAAGTGCCCTTCGATACCGTCTACGTGCACGGCCTGGTGCGCGATGCCTCGGGCCAGAAGATGTCCAAGTCCAAGGGCAATACCCTGGACCCGATCGACCTGATCGACGGCATCGGCGTGGATGAACTGGTGGCCAAACGTACCGTGGGCCTGATGAATCCCAAGCAGGCGGCCAGCATCGAGAAGGCTACCCGCAAGGAATTCGCCGACGGCATCCCAGCCTTCGGCACCGATGCGCTGCGCTTCACCTTCGCCTCGCTGGCGACCCTGGGCCGCAACATCAACTTCGACCTGAACCGCTGCGAAGGCTATCGCAACTTCTGCAACAAGCTGTGGAACGCCACCCGCTTCGTGCTGATGAATACCGAAGGCCAGGACTGCGGTTTCGATGGCCACGTCAAGGGTGTCTGCGACAAGGAAAAGCTGCAGTTCTCCAAGGCTGACCGCTGGATCGTGTCGCTCTTGCAGCGTACCGAAGCCGAAGTGGAAAAGGGCTTTGCCGACTACCGCTTCGACAACATCGCCACCGCCATCTACAAGTTCGTCTGGGACGAGTACTGCGACTGGTACCTGGAAATGGCCAAGGCCCAGATCCAGAGCGGCAATGAAGCGCAGCAGCGCGCCACCCGCCGCACGCTCTTGCGCGTGCTGGAAAGCGTGCTGCGTCTGGCCCATCCGGTGCTGCCCTTCATCACCGAACAACTGTGGCAGAGCGTGGCCCCGCTGACCGATCGCAAGCCCGATCCGGCGGGCGATTCCATCATGCGCCAGGCCTATCCGCGCCCGGACCTGGAGAAGATCGATGCCGAAGCCGAAGCCTGGGTCGCCCAGTTCAAGGCCTACACCGATGCCTGCCGCAACCTGCGCGGCGAGATGCAGCTGGCACCGTCCCTGCGCGTGCCGCTGATCGTGGAAGCGGCCGATGCGTCGGCCGTGGAATCCTTCCTGCCTTACCTGCAAGGTCTGGTGCGCCTGTCGGAAACCACGGTGGTGGCGCAACTGCCGGAGTCGCCGGCGCCGGTGGCCATCGTCGGCGAGGTCAAGCTGATGCTGAAGGTGGAAATCGACGTGGCTGCCGAGCGTGAACGCCTGGGCAAGGAAGTCACCCGTCTCACCGCCGAGATCGCCAAGGCCAATGGCAAGCTGTCCAACGAAAGCTTCGTGGCGCGCGCGCCCGAGGCGGTGGTGGCGCAGGAGAAGGAACGCGTCGCCAACTTCAGCGCTACGCTGGAAAAGGTGAAGGAACAATTGGCCAAGCTGAAGTAAGCCGGCCTGTTTCTTCATCAAGCCGTCGTCCCTCGCGGGGCGGCGGCTTTTGTTTTTGTGCTTGCCTTGCAGCCCGGCCTTGTCTAGACTGGATCGAATAAATTAGAACAATCGTGCT
>NZ_BADI01001022.1:0-2717 GCF_000333555.1 Herbaspirillum sp. B65
TTGCGCCAGTTGACCGATGAACGCATCCCCTTCCTGATCGAGGGCAACAGTTCGGCGGTGGCTGCGGCCTTGATCGATGCGGTCAACAAGCACAATCAGCGCGAGCCGGATCATCGGGTGCTGTTCCTCAATTACTCGGCGGTCGATCCCACCCTGACCAACGAGAAATGCAGCTTCTGGCACTTCCGCTTCGATGCCAGCGCCGACATGCGGATGCAGGCCCTGACCGTGCCGCCTGTAGCGCGGCCCAGCAGGTCAATGCCAATGACCTCGGTTTCCTGCGCCAATATTTCGAGACCTATTTCACGCCTTATCAGTTGTTTAACCCGGATGGTACCGATACCGGGCTGGTGACCGGTTACTACGAGCCGCTGCTGCGCGGTTCGCGTCGGCGCGGCGGGCCGTACCAGACGCCGCTGTACCAGGCGCCGGAGGACTTGCTGACCATCGACCTGGCCAGTGCCTACCCGGAACTGAAGAACTTGCGCCTGCGCGGCAAGCTGGTGGGGCGCAAGGTGGTGCCGTACCCGACCCGGGCTGAGTTGATGCAGGGCAATGCTCTGGCCGGCAAGGAGATCGTCTGGGTGGATGATCCGGTGGAGGCTTTCTTCCTGCAGGTGCAGGGTTCTGGTCGGGTCTACCTGCCGGAGTCGCGCGAGACCATCCGCCTGGCCTATGCCGACCAGAATGGCCGGCCCTACAAGTCCATCGGGCGCTATCTGGTGGACAAGGGCGAGATGGAACTGTCCCAGGCCTCGGCCCAGAACATCAAGGCCTGGGTCCAGGCCAATCCGGCGCGCAAGGAAGAGTTGCTCAATGCCAATCCCAGCTATGTCTTCTTCAAGGAAGAAAAGCTGCTCGATCCTTCCAAGGGACCCAAGGGCGCCCAGGGCATTCCGCTGACGCCGCAGCGCTCCATTGCCATCGATCCGCAGCATGTGCCGCTGGGGGCGCCGGTGTTCCTGTCGACCACCATGCCCAATAGCGAGCGGCCGTTGCAGCGCCTGGTGGTGGCCCAGGATACCGGCGGCGCCATCCGTGGCGTGGTGCGGGCCGATTACTTCTGGGGCTTTGGCGATGAGGCCGAGGACCGCGCCGGGTCGATGAAGCAGCGCGGCATGATGTGGGTGCTGCTGCCCAAGGGGATGATGCCGCCGGGTGGTAATTGATATCCGCAGATTCCTGTTGGCAACAAAAAAGCCTGGTCCCGTGAAGGGCCAGGCTTTTTTTGCAATGGGTGTCTGACTGCTTAGCGCAGCACCAGCACCGGGATGGTGGAATGGGTCAGCACCTTCTGTGTCTTGCTGCCCAGGAAGATGCGCGAGAGACCGCTGCGGCCGTGGGAAGCCATGAAGATGGCGTCGCAGCTATGGAATTGCGCGGCCTTGATGATTTCTTCATCCGGGTTGAAGGACATCACCACCTCAGTCTGGCAGGGCACGCCAGCGGCTGCGGCGGCGTCGGCGATCTTCTTGATGTACTGGTTGGCCAGGGTCTTGACGTTTTCTTCATAGAGCGCCGGGTCGATGGCCATGGAGCTTTCGGCCAGCGGCGAGAAGGGGTAGGGCTCGGCGACCGTGATGCCGATCAGGCGGGCGCCGCTGTTCTTGGCGTAATCCACGGCAGTGGCGATGGCCTTGTCCGAGCGTTCGGAGCCGTCGGTGGGAACGAGTATGGTCTTGAACATCATGGCCTCCTTATATAAGTCGTTCAGTCATTGAGTAATGCTTCAGGCGTGGGCTTGCAAGGATGACTCCAATATAGTCCTGTGCTGCCTTGCCTGCATGAAATTATTGGCAGTCATTGCGCCAGGTCGGACTGGCGCATTATTTTTGGCTTATTCTTGCGGTTCGCCGTGCCGGCTTGCTACCGATCCCATCTTAGAAGAAGGAGACCCACATGAGTTATGAAAACATCCTGGTCGAGACCCACGACAAGGTCGGCCTGATCCGCCTGAACCGTCCCAAGGCGCTCAATGCCCTCAACGACGCCTTGATGATCGAGCTGGGCCAGGCCCTGCTGGACTTCGATGCCCAGGATGAGATCGGCTGCATCATTGTCACCGGCAGCGAGAAGGCCTTTGCGGCCGGCGCCGATATCAGCGTGATGGCGGGCTATGACTATATGGAGGTCTTCAATGGTGAATTCATCACCCGCAACTGGGAAACCCTGCGTCGCATCCGCAAGCCGGTCATCGCAGCGGTGGCGGGATATGCGCTGGGTGGCGGCTGTGAGCTGGCCATGATGTGCGACTTCATCATCGCCGCCGACAATGCCAAATTTGGTCAGCCCGAGATCAAGCTGGGCATCATCCCCGGTGCCGGCGGCACGCAGCGCCTGCCGCGTGCGGTGTCCAAGGCCAAGGCGATGGATCTGGCGTTGACGGCACGGATGATGGATGCGCAGGAGGCCGAACGCGCGGGGTTGGTGTCGCGCGTCGTGCCGGCTGACAAGTTGATGGAAGAGGCGCTGGCCGCCGCCGTCACCATTACCGAGATGCCGCGTCAGGTGGCCATGATGGTCAAGGACTCGGTCAACCGCGCCTATGAGAGCACGCTCACGGAGGGGATCAAGTATGAGCGGGCGCTGTTCTATAGCTGCTTTGCGACCGAAGATCAGAAGGAGGGCATGAAGGCCTTCCTGGAAAAGCGGCCAGCGGTATTCAAGAACGCTTGATCACATTTTCGCCGATGTAAAAAAGGGTCGCCCGCCAGGGC
>NZ_BADI01001021.1:0-11044 GCF_000333555.1 Herbaspirillum sp. B65
AGCCCCTGGCGCAACGTGCTGGGTGGCGCATTGCTGGGCTTCGCCCTTGGTGCGCTGATGTCGCACTTCGGTATCGGTGGCGCCATGGGCGGCATGTTGGGTTCGCTGCTGACCATCCTGCTGCTGTGCGTGGCGGTGATCTTCCTGGTGCGCCTGTTCGCCCGCGGCCGACAAGCGCAGAGCAACAACCCGGCCTATGCCACCCCGATGCCGGGCGTGAGCCCCATCGGTAGCGCTGCCGGCGCCACGCCGGAAATCGGTTCCGGCCTGCGCGACATCAACCCGCCGCCCGCCGCGTTGCCAGGCGCCGGCTATGCAGCCAGCGCCCAGCCTGCGCAGATCCAGCACTGGGGCATCCCCGAGGGCTTCGACACGGCCGGCTTCGTGCGCAATGCCAAGACTTATTTCATCCGCCTGCAGGCGGCCTGGGACCGCGCCGACGTCAACGACATCCGCGAATTCACTACCCCCGAGATGTTCGCCGAGCTGCGGATGCAGTTGACCGAGCGCGGTGCCGCGCCCAATGCCACCGATGTGGTGCAGCTCGATGCCGAACTGCTGGGCATCGAGACCATGGCCTTCGATTACCTGGCGACCGTGCGCTTCCAGGGCCTCATCAAGGAAGCGCCGGATGTCTCGGCCGAGCCCTTCGCCGAGATCTGGAACCTGTCCAAGCCGCTCAACGGCAGCGGCGGCTGGGTGCTGGCCGGTATCCAGCAGATCTAGATCGCGCCGGACAGGCGGTGCTGGATCAAGGAACACGCAGCCCGCAAACCTTGTCCCTGCGCCAAGCTGGTACACTTGAAACCGCCCGGCTTTTGCGGGCGGTTTTGTTTTTGCGGCGGTGAATTGTTCACCGTATTACCGTGGCTGTATTGATCTCTGTCTCTCTGGCCCAACCCGATTCTGGAATCCATGTCCGTGCTGCCTGATCCGACCACCCTTGCCCTCGATCCGATGAAACCTGCTGCTGCGGTCATCAACCATCTGCTGGCGCAGGAGCCATGGGCGCGCAGCACGCTCATGGCCCATGCCGGCAAGGTCGCCTGCATCGATACCGGTGTCATGCCACTGCGCCTGAAAGTCAGCGGTGACGGCTACCTGCAGGAAGTGCCGGCCGATGCGCCGGCCAACGTCACCATCCGTCTGAAGCTCTCCGATCTGCCGCTGATCGCTGCCAACCGCGAGCGCGCGGTGTCCTACGTCAAGCTGGAGGGCGATGCCGATTTCGCCAATGCCATTTCGCAATTGAGCCAGAAGCTGCGCTGGGATGCCGAGGATGACCTGTCCCGCGTGGTGGGCGACGTCGCTGCCACCCGCATCGTCGCCGGTGCGCGCGAGCTGTTCGATGCGGCCCGCAATACCGGCCGCAAGCTGAGCGAAAACCTGGCCGAGTATTTCCTGGAAGAACAACCGATGCTGATCCGCCCCCGCCAGTTGCAGGATTTTTCTGCCGACGTCGTGCGCCTGCGCGATGACCTGGAGCGCCTCTCCAAGCGCATCGAGAAACTGGAGCGTCGTTGATGCTGCTGCGTTCCATGCGTCTATTCAAGATCATCCGTGTGGCCATTCTCTATGGCCTGGATGAAATCATCGCCGCCGAATTCGCGCCGCCGCGCATCGCCCGCATCATCAATCGCGTCTTCTTCTGGCGCGACCTGTCGGCGCCACGCGGTGAGCGTTTGCGGCGTGCGCTGGAAGACCTCGGTCCCATCTTCATCAAGTTCGGCCAGGTGCTCTCGACCCGGCGCGACCTGATGCCGCCCGACATCGCCAACGAACTTACCTTGCTGCAGGATCGCGTGCCGCCCTTCAGTTCGGAACTGGCGGTCAAGCAGATCGAGAAATCGCTGGGTGCGCACCCGGACCAGCTCTTCGCCAGCTTCGAACGCACCCCGGTGGCCTCGGCCTCGATTGCCCAGGTCCACTTCGCTACCTTGAAGGATGGCAAGCAGGTCGCCGTCAAGGTGCTGCGTCCGGGAATGCGCGACATCATCGATCACGATATCGGCCTGATGCACGTGGCCGCCGACTGGCTGGAACGCCTGTGGGCAGATGGCCGGCGCTTGAAGGCCAAGGAAGTGGTGGGCGAGTTCGACAAGTACCTGCACGATGAGCTGGACTTGATGCGTGAAGCCGCCAACGCCAGCCAGCTGCGGCGCAACTTCGCCGAGTCGACGCTGTTGATGGTGCCGGAGATGTATTGGGATTATTGTTCACCTTCGGTGATCGTGATGGAGCGCATGTACGGCATCCCCATCTCGCAGACCGAGCGCCTGCGCGCCGAAGGAGTCGATCTATCCAAGCTGTCGCGCGATGGGGTGGAAATTTTCTTCACCCAGGTATT
The DNA here is from genome assembly GCF_000333555.1 of Herbaspirillum sp. B65. Classification (NCBI taxonomy): domain Bacteria; kingdom Pseudomonadati; phylum Pseudomonadota; class Betaproteobacteria; order Burkholderiales; family Oxalobacteraceae; genus Herbaspirillum; species Herbaspirillum sp. B65. The sequence goes on from NZ_BADI01001021.1 coordinate 2,348, forward strand.
TCGCGACGGCTTTTTCCATGCCGATATGCACCCCGGCAATATCCTGGTGTCGGTGGCGCCGGAGAGCTTTGGTCGCTACATCGCGCTGGACTTCGGCATCGTCGGCACCCTCAACGACTTCGACAAGGATTACCTGTCGCAGAATTTCCTGGCCTTCTTCCGCCGCGACTACAAGCGCGTGGCCGAGGCCCACATCGAATCCGGCTGGGCGCCCAAGGATACCCGCGTCGATGAACTGGAAGCGGCGGTGCGGGCCTGCTGCGAACCGATCTTCGACCGTCCGTTGAAGGATATTTCCTTCGGCCAGGTGCTGCTGCGCCTGTTCCAGACTTCGCGTCGCTTCCATGTCGAAGTGCAGCCGCAACTGGTGCTGTTGCAAAAGACCCTGCTCAACGTCGAAGGCCTGGGCCGCCAGCTCGATCCTGATCTGGATCTGTGGAAGACCGCCAAGCCTTATCTGGAGCGCTGGATGAGCGAACAGATCGGCTGGCGTGGTTTCATCGAGCAACTGAAGGTGGAAGTGCCGCGCTACAGTCGCCTGCTGCCCGAGCTGCCGCGTCTGGCGCACCAGGCGCTGACGCGCTATACCGAAGGCGAAGGCCAGCCGCAGAATACCGAACTGATCCGCAAGCTCCTGGCCGAGCAGCGCCGCACCAATATGCTCTTGGGCGTGATCGTCTATTTCGGTGGCGGACTGATCGGCGGCATCATCGTGGTGCAGTTGTTGATGCACCTGCTGAGATTCTATTGATGTAAATGGTATAAATAATTTCCATAAGCAAAGCGCCGGCAGATGCCGGCGTTTCGCATGGATGACCAGAAAAGCAGAGGCAGAGAACGTGGGAACCAACGACAACAGCTTGTCCGACGCACGCGTGCGCATGTTGCCCTACATCGTGGCGGCGACCTTCTTCATGGAGTATCTCGATACCACCATCATTGCCACCGCCTTGCCGGAAATGGCCAAGACCTTCGGGGTCGGCCCTAACGAACTGAGCCTGGGCATGACCGCCTACATGCTCACGCTGGCGGTGTTCATTCACATCAGCGGCTGGGTGGCTGACCGCTTCGGTTCGCGCACCGTGTTCGGCCTGGCCATTGCCATCTTCACTTTCGCTTCCATCCTGTGCGGCATGTCGCAGAACGTCTGGGAGTTCACCGCGGCGCGTGTGCTGCAAGGTCTGGGCGGGGCCATGATGGTGCCGGTCGGGCGCATGATCGTGGTCCGCAGCACCAGCAAGGAAAGGTTGATGAAAGCCATCGCCACCATCACCTGGCCGGCCATCGCCGCGCCCGTGGTGGGGCCTTCCATCGGTGGCTTCATCACCACCTATGCCTCGTGGCACTGGATCTTCCTGATGAACGTACCGTTCGGTATTGCTGCCTTCAGTGCGGTGATGCTGGTGGTGCGCAATGAGCACGGGCAGGGCAAGCGGCCGCTGGATGTGATCGGCTTCCTGCTCTCGGGCTCGGCGCTGACTTCGCTGCTGTATGGCACCGAGATCGCCAGCCACATGGAATCCAACGTCAAGGTGGCGCTCGGCTTCGTGGCCCTGGGCATCGTGCTGGGCTGGTGCGCATGGTGGCACATGCGGCGCATCGAGCATCCGCTGCTGGATTTTTCCAACCTGCGCATTCCCACCTATTCGGTTACCGTCTTCACCGGTTCGCTCACCCGCATCGGCGTGGATGCGGTGCCTTACCTGATGCCGCTGATGTTCCAGATCGGCTTTGGCTTGACCGCCTTCCAGTCGGGCTTGCTGCTGCTGGCCACCGCTCTCGGTAATCTGGGCATGAAGGCGTTTACCACGCGCATCCTGCAACGTTTCGGTTTTCGCCGCGTGGCGCTCAATAATGCGGCCATTGCCGGCGGTCTCATCATCGCCTGCGGTCTGTTGACGCCGGGCACGCCGCTGCCGCTGATCCTGGGGGTGATCTTCTGCTACGGCTTGTCGCGTTCGATGCAGTTTTCTACCTTGGCCACGCTGGCCTATGCGGATATCAGTGATGCCCGCAAGTCTTCCGCCAGCACGCTCTGGAGCGTGGCTCAGCAGATGACCATCGGCATGGGCATCGCCTTCGGTGCGCTGGCCTTGCGCATTGCCGCCTGGTTGCGCGGCGATATGGTCGATGTGGTCGGTGCGGGCGGTGCCAGCGGCGCGCATTTCACGCTGGGCGATTTCCAGTGGGCCTTTGCCATGGCCGGTGTGGTCACGCTCATGTCGGTGCTCGGCTATCGCGGCCTGGCACCGGATGCCGGCAGCAATATCGGGGGCGGGATGCGGGCCGTGCAGGGCAAGCGTTAAGCGCCGGGTCAGCATAAAAAAACCTCGCACCGGCGCAGACCGGGCGAGGTTTGTTGACGTGCGGGAAGATCAGGCGAACAGGCGCGCCAGCTCCACACCCGGCTCGGGCGCCCGCATGAAGGCTTCGCCGACCAGGAAGGCGTGCACGTCGGCATCGCGCATCCGCTTGACGTCGTCGGGCGTGGCGATGGCCGATTCGGTCACCACCAGTTTTTCCGGCGGGATGCGCGGCAGCAGGTTCAGGGTGGTGTCCAGCGTGGTTTCGAAGGTGCGCAGGTTGCGGTTGTTGATGCCCAACAGACGGGTCTTCAACTTCAGGGCCGCATCCAGTTCGGCGCTGTCGTGCACTTCCACCAGCACGCTCATGCCCAGTTCGTGGGCGCAGGCTTCCAGGTCGGCCATCAGGCCATGGTCCAGTGCGGCCACGATCAGCAGGATGGCGTCCGCACCCCAGGAGCGGGCCTGGTAGATCTGGTAATGATCCATCATGAAATCCTTGCGCAGCGCCGGCAGGGCGCAGGCGGCGCGCGCTTGCTTGAGGTATTCCGGCGAGCCTTGGAAGAATTGTTCATCTGTCAGTACAGACAGGCAGGCCGCGCCATGTTCGGCATAGCTCACCGCAATCTCGGCCGGCTTGAAGTCGGGGCGGATCACGCCCTTGGAGGGCGAGGCCTTCTTGACTTCGGCGATCACACCGGCCTGGCCTGCGGCGATCTTGTTGCGCAGGCCTTGTTCGAAGTTGCGCAGTTCCGAGCGCAATTCGCTGTCGGATTCCACATCGCGGCGCAGGCTGGCCAGGTCGCGCTGCTTTTGCGCAATACGGATTTCCTCAGCCTTGACGGCCAGGATCTTGTTGAGGATGTCAGACATGTTGCTCCTTGTCGGTTTCAGTGTTTGCCGCCGAGCTGGCGCGTGACCTGCACGAACTGCTCCAGCTTGGCACGGGCCGCGCCCGAAGCGATGGTGGCGCGCGCAGTGGCCAGCCCCTCGGCAATGGAGGGCGCCACACCTGCCGCATACAGGGCCGTAGCGGCATTGATGACTACGATGTCATGCACCGGGCCGGGTTCCCCGCGCAATGCCTCGAAGATCTTTTCCTTCGATTCGGCGGCGTTGGCGACCTGCAGGTTGCGGCTGGCAAACATGGACAGGCCGAAGTCTTCCGGGTGGATCTCGTATTCGCGGATCTCGCCATGGATGAGCTCGCCCACCATGGTGGCGCCGCCCAGCGTGACTTCGTCCAGGTTGTCGCGGCCCCAGACCACGATGGCGTGCTGCGCGCCCAGGCGTTGCAGCACGCGCACCTGGATACCGACCAGGTCGGGGTGGAACACGCCCATGAGGATGTTGGGGGCGCCCGCAGGATTGGTCAGGGGGCCGAGGATGTTGAAGATGGTGCGCACGCCCAGTTCCTTGCGCACCGGCGCGGCGTGCTTCATGGCGGCGTGGTGGTTGGGGGCGAACATGAAACCGATGCCGGTCTGGGCGATCGATTGCGCCACTTGCTCGGGTTGCAGGTTGATGTCGGCACCCAGGGCTTCAAGTACGTCGGCACTGCCGGAGGAGGACGAGACGCTGCGCCCGCCATGCTTGGCCACGCGCGCACCGGCCGCGGCCGCCACGAACATGGAGGCGGTGGAAATGTTGAAGGTATGCGCGCCATCGCCGCCGGTGCCGACGATGTCGAGCAGGCCGGTGGTGTCGGCCATCGGCACCTTGGTCGCGAATTCGCGCATGACCTGGGCGGCGGCGGCGATCTCGCCGATGCTTTCCTTTTTCACGCGCAGGCCCATGGTGAGGGCGGCGATCATCACCGGCGACATCTCGCCGCTCATGATCTGGCGGAACAGCGTCAGCATTTCATCGTGGAAGATTTCGCGGTGTTCGATACAGCGCAGCAGCGCTTCTTGGGGAGTGATAGGCATGGGGTGTCTCTTATTGTGTGATGGTTTCAGCCGTGGGCGCTGCCGGTCAGGAAGTTCTTGAGCAGGGCGTGGCCGTGCTCGGAGAGGATGGACTCGGGGTGGAACTGCACGCCTTGCAGGTCGAATTGCTTGTGGCGCACGCCCATGATTTCGCCGTCATCGGTCCAGGCCGTCACTTCCAGGCAATCCGGCAGGGTGGCGCGGTCGATGGCCAGCGAGTGGTAGCGAATCACGGTGTAGGGCGAGGGCAGGTCCTTGAAGACACCCACGCCGGTGTGGGCGATCTTGGAGGTCTTGCCATGCATGACCTGCTTGGCGCGGATGATGTTGCCGCCGAAGGCTTCGCCGATGGCCTGGTGGCCCAGGCACACGCCGAGGATGGGCAGCTTGCCGGAAAATTCCTTGAGCAGGTCCACGCAAATGCCGGCTTCCTTGGGGCTGCAGGGGCCGGGGGAGAGGCAGATGCGCTCGGGGTTCAGTTTCCTGATGTCATCCAGCGTGATCTCGTCATTGCGGATGGTCAGCACCTCTTCGCCCAGCTCGCCGAAGTATTGCACCAGGTTGTAGGTGAAGGAGTCGTAGTTGTCGATCATCAGCAGCATTTAGATTTCTCCGTCCAGGCCATCTTGCACTTGTTCAGCAGCGCGCAGTACGGCACGCGCCTTGTTTTCGGTTTCTTCCCATTCCATTTCCGGCACCGAGTCGGCCACGATGCCGGCCGCGGCTTGCACGTACAGGGTGCCATCCTTGATGACGCCGGTACGGATGGCAATGGCCACATCCATCTCGCCGCCGAAGGAGAGATAGCCACAGGCGCCGCCATAGATGCCGCGCTTGGTCGGTTCCAGTTCGTCGATGATTTCCATGGCGCGCACCTTGGGGGCGCCCGAGAGCGTGCCGGCCGGGAAGGTGGCCTTGAGCACATCCAGGTTGGACATGCCGGGCTTCAGGATGCCTTCGACGTTGGAGACGATGTGCTGCACGTGGGAATATTTTTCGATCACCATCTGGTCGGTGACCTTGACGCTGCCGGTGGTGGCGATGCGGCCGATGTCGTTGCGGGCCAGGTCGATCAACATCACGTGTTCGGCGATTTCCTTGGGATCGGCCAGCAGTTCGCGCGCCAGCTGTTCATCGCGTTCGATGGTGGAGCCGCGCGGACGGGTGCCGGCCAGCGGGCGGATGGTGATCTTTTTCTGGCCGTCGCTGATGGATTCGTTGCGCACCAGAATTTCTGGCGAGGCGCCGACGATCTGCATATCGCCGAAGTTGTAGAAGTACATGTAGGGCGAGGGGTTCAGCGAGCGCAGCGCGCGGTACAGCATCAGCGGCGAATCCACGTAGGATTTCTTCAGACGCTGGCCGATCTGCACCTGCATCAGGTCGCCGGCCATCACGTATTCCTTGGCGCGGGCCACGGCTTTCAGATATTCATCCTTGGGGAATTCGCGGATGGTCTCGGTACGTACCGAACCGGTGGTCACGGGCGCATCGGCCGGGCGGCGCAGCATGGCGCGCAGGTCGCGCAGTCGCTGGCGGCCACGGGAGAAGGCTTCCGGTTGGCTGGGGTCGGCGTAGACGATCAGGTAGAGCTTGCCGGAGAGGTTGTCGATGACGGCCAGTTCTTCGGTCAGCAGCAGCTGGATGTCGGGCAGGCCCAGCGTATCCTTGGGGGCGCTGTCTTCCAGGCGTTTCTCGATGTAGCGCACGGCGTCATAGCCGAAGTAGCCGGCCAGGCCGCCGCAGAAGCGCGGCATTCCGGGGCGGATGGCGACCTTGAAGCGGGATTGGTACTCGGCGATGAATTCCAGCGCATTGCCTTCGGCGGTTTCGATCACCACGTCATTCTTGAGCACTTCGATCTGCTTGCCGCTGCAGCGGATCTTGGTGGAGGCGGGCAGGCCGATGAAGGAATAGCGGCCGAAGCGCTCGCCCCCCACCACTGACTCCAGCAAGAAGGTGTTCTTGCCGGTGTGGTGGCTCTGGGCCAGCTTGAGATAGAGCGTCAGCGGAGTTTCCAGGTCGGCGAAGGCTTCGGCGATCAGGGGGATGCGGTTATAGCCTTCGGTGGCCAGCGATTTGAATTCGAGTTCGGTCATGTTTCACTCCAGACCGCTATTGTAGGGTACGCGGGCCTGGCCGCAGACCGATGTGCACCCGCCATGAAGCCATGGACGCGATGCACGCGGATGCAGCAGACAGGTGCGGACTCTCGTCAGCGGTGTCGTTAATGGATTACGGGAAATGCGGAGGATGCGGTACCACAACAAACGACCCGGCACGCAGGTGCGGCCAGGTCCAGGCGTCATTTACTGCGCCTGGAATTGCCAGCGTCGCCACAGCCAGGCCTCAGGGGCGGCTGTCGGTTGAGCGGTTCGTTTGTTGTTACGAAACATTGATGTGGGTCGCGGTTGGATCTTTGGTCTATCGACCGGTAGCCTGACAGGGTGTCAGTCCACCGAGATTTGCTGCGCTGCTTCTACAAGCGTCGAAACTATACCATCCGAATCAACATTGTGTATAGATTCACCGTGGTTGTATCCATACGGAACATTCAGGACACGGCATCCCGCCGCACGGGCGGCCTGGGCGTCGTTGCTGGAGTCGCCGATGGCCACCACCTGCGCCGGTTCCAGGCCGAAATCCTGGCATACCTGCAGCAGCGGCATGGGATCCGGCTTCTTCTTGGGGAAGGAATCGCCGCCATAGACGATCTCGAAGAAGTCGCGCAGGCCCTTCTTCTGCAGCAGCGGCACGGCAAAGGCCAGCGGCTTGTTGGTCACGCAGGCCAGGCGCAGGCCCTTGCCGCGCAGGGCTTGCAGGCCTTCGAGCACGCCCGGGTAGAGTGAGGAATAGTCGCCGTTGATGGCCAGGTAATGCTCGGTGTAGCTCTCCAGCGCCTGCTGGAAATATTGTGCCGCTTCATCCTCTGCATAGTCCACGGCCAGCACGCGGCGGATCAGGTTCTCGGTGCCCTTGCCGACGAAGTTGACGATGGTTTCCTGGGACAGGGGTGTCAGTCCCAATTCTTCACGCATCCGGTTGACCGCCACATGGAAGTCGGCCGCCGTATCCAGCATGGTGCCGTCCAGATCGATGATGGCAGCCTTGATATTGGTCAGATTCTTCATATGCCCTGGAAACCTCGTTGTTGGTGCGTCTGGCGCAGGGAAGTGGGATCAGACTTGCGCCAGTTCGGCGCGCATGGCGTCGATGACGGCCTTGTAGTCCGGCTTGCCGAAGATGGCCGAACCGGCCACGAAGGTGTCGGCACCGGCACGGGCCGCAGCGGCGATGTTCTCGACCTTGATGCCGCCATCGACTTCCAGCAGGATGTCGCGGCCGGATGCATCGATGCGGCGGCGGACTTCGGCGATCTTCTTCAGGGCTTCCGGGATGAAGGATTGGCCGCCGAAACCGGGGTTGACCGACATGATCAGAACCATGTCCAGCTTGTCCATCACGTGGTCCAGGTAGTGCAGGGGCGTGCCGGGGTTGAACACCAGGCCGGCCTTGCAGCCATTGTCGCGGATCAGTTGCAGCGAGCGGTCGATGTGTTCCGAGGCTTCCGGGTGGAAGGTGATCAGGTTGGCGCCGGCCTTGGCGAAATCGGGGATGATGCGGTCCACGGGCTTGACCATCAGGTGCACGTCGATGGGCACCTGCACATGCGGGCGGATGGCTTCGCACACCAGCGGGCCGATGGTCAGGTTGGGGACGTAGTGGTTGTCCATCACGTCGAAGTGGATGAAATCGGCGCCAGCGGCGACGACATTGCGCACTTCTTCACCCAGGCGGGCGAAATCGGCGGACAGGATGCTGGGGGCGATACGGTAGGTCGGCATGGCTGTAAAGAAAGGATGGCTGAATCGACATTGGCCGCCGGGGCAGGCGCGAGAGCGGCAAAACCGCTATTCTACCTTGCTGGCTAGCCTGCCAGGGTTGCCACGGCGGCCACACTTGCCCCACGACACGCATCGGCTTGCGCTGCGTGCTGAATTCGTGTGCAATCCGGGATGGCCGCAGCACATCGACTTTCGAGGCTCAGGCGGCCCGCCACATTCACAACACAGGAAACCCCATGGCAGCGTATGAGTTCACGGTGACGGTCAAGACCCAGTACCTGGAGGAACAATCCGATCCATCGCGTTCGCACTACGTGTTCGCCTATGCGATCAGCATCGTCAATTCGGGAACCGTGCCGGCCCAGTTGATCTCGCGCCACTGGGTCATCACCGATGCCAACAACCACGTCGAAGAGGTGCGCGGGCTGGGCGTGGTGGGGCATCAACCCTTCCTGCAGCCGGGCGAGCAGTTCGAATACACCAGCGGCACCGCCTTGAAGACCCCCCAGGGAAGTATGCATGGTGAATATTTCTGCGTGGCCGAGGATGGCGAGCAGTTCGACGTGCGCATTGCCGAGTTCGTGCTCTCGCTGCCGCGCACGCTGCACTGAATTTTCTCCA
>NZ_BADI01001020.1:0-4559 GCF_000333555.1 Herbaspirillum sp. B65
AATGACTTCAAAGCCCTGCTTGATGCCTTGCTGCCTCTGGTGGCCGACCTCTCGCGCGACATCGATGACCGCGAGCGTTACCGCCGCCTGCTGCACACCGTGAATCCGGCTGCGACAATCCAGGCGGGCGGTAGAACACCTTGATCTGGGTATTGAGGCCCAGCAGCAAGCGCGCGGCCTCCTGCGGCTGGTCGGGGCGGAGCAGGGGGATTTCGTAGAGATTGAGCCAGAACACGGATTCCCTGTCTGCGGGCAGGGAATCGCCGGTGTAGAGCACCCGGATCTGGCTGATGTCGTGTGGTTGCAGTCGCAGTACTGCGGGCATGACGAACATCGACGAGAGTACCGTATCGGGCGCCAGGTTGCCCTCGCCCCGATCGACCCAACTCTGCACCAGCACCGGGTAAGCGTTGGTATTGGCCAGGCGCAGGCTGATGTCGGCGCTCCCTTGACTCAAGACCAGGCGGGTACGCTCCGGCATCACACCGGCCTCGGTGATACTGCATAAGCTCATGAGCAGCCACAGGCAAGCAGTCAGCGTCTTCATTGCGGGCCTGACCTTGCATCGGGGCGGCTGGCATCAGCCGGCAGGAATTGCTCGCGCCGGGGTGCAGCGATACAGCTCGCTGTCAGGCGCAGCAAGGGCGAGCTGAGGTCTTGCCCTTGCAGGTCATACTGGGCGGCGCAGCGCTCCTGCTGGCCATCACCCCAGCGCACCAAGAGCTTGGCGCGCAAGCGGTCGCTGCGCAGGTAGGCCTGGCTGCCTTGTCCTACCATGCCCACCATTTCCCCTTGCTCATCGAGTACGTCGGCGCCCATGGGCAGGGGGGCGCCGTTTTCACGATGCAGCGCGATCAGCATCGCATGTCCGGAGCGCGTCCTGAAACTGAGCTTGAGGGTGGCGCCGGCATAGGGAATCACGATACGCTGGCTTTCCAGGATCTCGCTTTTCTGGTTCGCGCCCGTGGTGGCCAGTTCCACGACATTGCGATGATAGGGCGACAAGGAAGGCAGCAAGGCGAAACCGTTGTCATCGATCACCGCTCCCTGACCATTGAAGAGCTTGGCGCCTTGCGCGCCTTTGGCTTCAACCAGGGCAAAGGTATCCCCCAGATAGGGGCCGAAGGTGATGCCGCCGTCATGCACGGCCACGGCTCCCCTGGCATTGAGCGCGGCCTGCCAGTAGTCGCGTCCGCGGGTCAGGTTGACATTGAGATGGACCTTGGGCAGGCCGGCTCCGAGGTTGCCATTGATACTGTCCTGTTGGCCGCCGGGTGCGTGGCTGGCACCGAGGCTGTAGTTGAGCTGATGAGCGCCCGCTAGCATTCCTGATACCTGCGACTGGTACAAGTTCTGGCCCTCTGCCTTGACTACGGACGTGCTCAGTGCATGTCCCTGGCCACCTTGCTTGCCCAGCGGAAGGGACAATGACAGCATGATCGACGATCCCGGCCGGGCCGTTGCCGCTAGCAGCCCGCTGATACTCTCTGGACCACCGGGGGTGGCACTGGCCTGCTGTCGCTGGAATGCCAGATTGATGCTCATGCCATTGCTCCTCATGGTCGAATAACCGAACTGCAATTGGGTGATGCGGCGGCGGTCGTGATAGAAAGATTGCGTCAGGCCCGAGAGATAGAGCGAACCAGCGCTGCCAAGCTGCTGACTGAGCGACAAATCAAAGCGCGAATGCTGCTGGTAGCTGCTGGAGTTGCCCAGCGCAGAATGGCCAGTGCCGGTGCGCCAGGCCAGTCGCTCGCTGAGCACATCGGCCAGCTCGCGATAACCTGCTGTCGAGTAGCGGTAGCTGGCAATGGAAAAATGGCTGCCCGTGGCCTCGAAGGTGTGGGAATACGAGAGGCCCAGCATCCAGCCACCGCTGGTGTTGCGCCCGCTAGCGGCATGTGAATAGTTCAGCGCCAGCCCCAGCGATCCCAGCGGCCCGGCCAGGGTCGTCCCCAATACCGCAGACTGGTAGCCCGAGGGCAGGCGTGTGCCGAGGTTGGCCGTGATCGCATTGCTCAGGCCGCGTTGATAGAGGGCGTCCATGAACAGCGCCCTGGTATCGGTGTCGCGCGTGCGACCCAGCGTCAGGCTGTAGCGCGAGTGACCGGGACGCATGGATTCAGGCAGGGCGGAGAATGGCACGCTGAAGTTGGCGCGCGAGCCATCGGCCTCGATCACGGTCACATCGAGATCGCCGTTGTAGCTGGTCGGATACAGATCGTCGATGATGAAGTTGCCCGGCGCGACGGTCGTGCGATAGATTTCGCGCCCCTTCTGGTGGACGATGACTTGCGCATTGCTGCGAGCCGTCCCGCGGATGACTGGCGCATAGCCGCGCAGGGAATCGGGCAGCATACGCTCATCCGAACTCAGTTCTATCCCCCGGTAGGCCAGGCCGGAGAGCAGATTGCCCGAGGTGAAGTTTTCACCCACCGTCAGTTCGCTGGTCCAGTCAGGCAAGGCGCGCTTGGCATAGGTGCGCACCGGATTCCAGTTCAGTCCGTTGCGCTTGTCATAGGCCAGGCTGCCTTGCTGGCGCAAGCGCCACAGCCCGAGGTTGAGGCCACTGTGGGTGAAGCCGTAGGTCGCATCGTGACGGGCCTGGGCGGTGCGTGAGTAATACTGGCTGATGCTGTAGTTGAGAAAGCCCATGGTTTCTCCGGCATCGTAGAGTTCTGGATCGATGTAACCACGTGCCACGTGCTTGAGCTGCGACTGCGGGATGCTGACGTTGATGCGCAGGTTCGAGAGGTCGAACACGGCCTGGGCCCCGGCCGCCAGTTCATCGATACGGGCACATTCGCGCTGGCCCAATCGTGCGATCAGGTCCGGGCGCAGATTGAGCAGCGCCGCATCCTCGGCGGTGAAACAGGCGGCCACGCCCTGTCCTTCGAACAGAACCAAACGCAGCGAGCGACGATGGCTGAAGCTGCCGTTGACGAAGACATCCAGGCTGTAAGTGCCGGGCTCGATGTTGCCGATCCGGTTGAAGCGGGACAGGCTGCCCTTGTTGATCGGGGAGGCCATTTCCAGCGCCTCAAGGAAGCGATAGGACTGCTCTGGCTGGGCTGCAGCTACCGGTTCCATGCACAACAGGCCAGCGCCGATCGACAGCGCCGCCCATGCCGCAGCCAGTGGCGGCGATGCCCATTGCTTCATCGCCATGGCCGTCAATGGAGGGGATAGTCGCGCACGATCTCCACGCCGACATCGTTGACGATGCGCAGTTGCAGGCGCAGCCGGGTCCGATCCGCAGGTATCTGCGCCAGCGGCCAGCGCAGTTCCTCAAAGGGGCCGATCATGGTGGCGCTGACCAGTTCCTGGGCCGGCCCATCCGACAGCAGCGCGGCCTGCTGGAGAACCACGTGGTAGGCACTGGCATTGCGCGCCACGATGCTGGCACCAGCACCAGCTTGTTCGATGACGAACGTCAGTGCATCCGGCGCGTGTGCCGCCTCTTCCTCGTTGTCCAACCCCAGCGGGCGATAGAACAACTTCATGCGGCTGCGCACGGTGAGCACCAACTGGTTCTCGCCGACCGAATCCGCTTTCAGTGCCGGCACTTGCAGGAAATTGAGAAAGAACAGGGATTCGCGATCCTGCGGTAACGCGGCCCCCACGTAGGACAGGCGCACCACCTGACCACTGCGGGGTTCCACCCGGAATACCGGCGGGATCACCAGAAACGGTGAGGGAAGGGGGGCTGCGTCCTCAGTATGGCCGTCATCCAGCCATACCTGGACCAGATTGGGATGATCGTCAGGATTGTTAAAGCGCAGTGCCTGGTCGCTGGCACTGGCGGGATAGATGACACGCGTGCCAAGCATCGTCACGCTGGCGTGAGCGCCTGCGCTGGTCAGCCATGCCAACATCATGATGAGTCCTGCGAGCAAACTGTTTTTTTTCATGTTAACAACGGCAGCCCCGCCGCAGCAGGGCTGCGGCGGCGCTCAAAGCGATGCGAAGAAGGAAGGGAGGATGACGGCCAGCCAAGGCATGGCGCGCAGGACTGGAGGATTAATGCATGGGGATTGCTGTCATGGTGTTCAAGAACACGGGTAGATCAGCAACCGCCCCAGGGGTGGTCTGGCCAGATCGTCAGAGGTAGTCCAGTGCGTACTGGACTGACCCGATCACCGATCCGGGTTCTGCCGAGCCATCTTCGGAGACGTAACGCACGGAAAACGTATGCGAGGTGCTGGTAGAACCTTTGGCGATCTCCAGTCCATCGACTGAGACGCCGCTACCGCCAACCAGCTTGATGGCCTCACCCCCCATGCTCTGGTGCAACTGCAGCGCCACGTTCCTGGCGCTACCTATGTTGGGGATATTGTTGCCGCTGGTGGCGGCACTCACCATGAACTGCGTCTTGACCTTCTGTGAACTCGACGCGGATGCCATGCAGCCACTGACGCTGACCACAAAAGGCGTTTCTCCAGCGGTGCTGCCGGGAACGGCCAAGTCACTGGAGGACACCGTTGGCAACAGGACAACGGGATTGGGAGGGCCATTGACCGTTACTTGACAGGTCTGCTTGTGACCGTCCGCGAAATGTC
>NZ_BADI01001019.1:0-3133 GCF_000333555.1 Herbaspirillum sp. B65
GAACGCAGAGCAACAATCCCCACAAGGCACCGGCGGTGAAATTGCCCTGCAGACCGGCCAGCACATCGCGCCAAGTGAAGATATAGACCACCACCCATTCCGGGCCCTCGATGGTTTGGGCGATGAAGAAAGTGCCATCGTCATGGAAGTGACCGTTCAGGTCATGCGGTGCCATGTCGCGCCGCACGTGTCTCAGGATGTGCTGCATCGTTGCCGTATCGATGCGTTCATCTGGCTGGCTCAGCAGACGGGTGCTGCCCTGGCCTTCGAAGACGAACAGCCCAGGCGTCTGTTCATCTTTCAGAAAGAACTGGCGGAACTGGCTGGCCGGGACCGAGAAGACAGCGGTGGCTTCATCGCCTTTTTCGAGCGAGATGCGCACGGCCAGCCGGGTGACGGCAGCGCGCATCAGTGGCGTGCTCAAGGTCGGGCTCATCCACAGCACCCGCTGTCCGCTGCTGCCCTGTACCCGCGCAGCACGTTCGCGTTCGGCAGCAAAGGCGGTGTTGACCGGTGCGCTGATGGCATTGATGAAACGCGATACGCCCAGTTGTCGAACTTGGTCGCTTTCTTCCTCTGACAGAGGCGGCGAGACCGCCAGGAAACCGGCGTCGCTGGTATAGAGGAAACCATCCAGAGTGACGCCCGGCGCGGACGGGTTGAACATCGGCAGCGCCGAGGCCTGGCGCAGCAGGAGCAGCAGGTTGGCCAGGCGCCTGCGGTCGGTTGCCGTATCACGCCCTACCAGCAAGGAAAACGGTACCACCGTCAGGCTCTCAGGACTGCGAATGAGGGACCCGGCACCGATGATATCGGCGTAGCTGTCCAGTACCAGCGATTCCTTTTTATAGAGATGCTGGAGACGCGCGTACATCTCGGCAAACTGGATCACCCGTGCGGTGAGCCTATCGACCTCGGACTTGATCTGCTCGCGCTTGCCGGTGAAGCTGGCGATCTGGCGTTCCCGGAACTGCGAAAAGGCGCTATAGCCGAGAAACAGCATGGCACACACGATGGCCACCGACAGCAGGCTGGCGCAGCCATAGAGCAGCCGACGATAGTAGCGTTCGGAGCGGGCCAGGATCTTGTGCGGCATGGCAAGATTCAGTGGCTCAGGGTCTGGAACACGCGGCTCAACTCGACGTCATTGCTCACCCCCAGTTTCTTCATGGCGGCCACCTTTTGGTTGCTGATGGTCTTGGGGCTACGCTTGAGGCGCTCGGCGATGGCGCCAATCGACAGGCCCTGGCAGATCATGCGCGCGACCTCCAGTTCGCGCTCGGAGAGTTGTCCCAGGCCGCTCTGGCGGGTATTGACGCTATACAGGTTGCCCAAGAGCGCCGAGGACAGCGATTGCGGCAGATACACTTGGCCGTTGTGAACGCAGTAGATGGCTTGCGGCAGATTGACGAAATCGCTGCGGCTCTTGCCGATGAAACCGACCGCGCCCAGTTCCAGGGCGCTGGAGATGATGTGCGGCTGGGTGTGGGCGCTGAGGAAGATTACCTTGACTGCCGGATGATGGCGGCGCAGACGCTTGAGCAGATCGATGCCATCGGCCTGGGGATCATCATCGAAGGCATAGTCGCACAGCAGTACGTCGACCGGTGCCTGCTCCAGGCAAGCCATGAGTTGAGTAATGCTCTCGGCCGAGAAACCCAGTGTCAGATCGGAACAAGGCGCCAGGATGGCTTCGATCCCCCGCAGCACCACCGGATAATCATCTGCGATTCCGACCCGTATCGTCATCCCCTTGGTTGTCATGGCGGTCTCCCTCTTCTGGTTTAGTTTTTCGCAGCACGTGCATTGTGACCGGAGCTCAACTGGCCGGGCCGCTTCATCCGGGCAAAGAAGTCCGGTGCAGTGAGCGGCCTGGCGAAATAATATCCCTGAAATTGTCTTACCCCGATACGTAGCAGACATTTCCATTGTTCCCGGGTTTCTATTCCTTCGGCCGTGACGGTGGCATCGAATACGGCGGCCAAGGCCAGGATCTTTTCGATCAGGCGACTGTACAGGGAATTGCCGAGCAAGGCAGCAACAAACGAGCGATCGAGCTTGATGCAGTCAATGCGGCCACAGGCCAACTGGTGCAGACGGGCGTCGCCGATACCAAAATCATCGAGGGCCACCGCAAGGCCGGCACGCTCGAACTGATCGAATAATTCGCGGCACTGAGCCGGATCGAGGTCGCTACCGCGTTCAGGCATCTCGATCATCAGTTGCAATTGTTGCTCTTGCAGATCTTGCAATAGAGTCTGGCAGTGCCGCACCAGCGAGTCGCCCAATAACTGTTGGCGGCAAGTATTGAAAGATAGAAAGAAAGGTTGCTGCAGTCGCACCTGTGCCTGGCCCCATGCCACCTGTACCTGGCGCAGCATCTGCCGCGTCGCGAGCGCAAGCAGACCTTCGGCGTCCAGCCTGCCGATGAACTCGTCGGGGGCCAGTACACCGGCGCCGGGGTGTTGCCAGCGCATCAGGATCTCGGCCCCCAGCCAGGCGCCATCGGCGCCTACGATGGGTTGGAAGAAAGGCCGGAACTGACGTTGACGCAAGGCGTGCAGCAATTGTGTGCGGGACATGGGCAACGATGCGGCCTTCGGGCTAGGATGAATGAGTTCAAGCATGGAATCTTCGTTCAGAGAGGGGCGGGGAGCGCCAGCGTGATCTGGTGTTCGATGACACGTCCATCGTCGTCCAGCATCTGGTAGAGCAGGTGCGGAGCCTGCCACTGCGTGAGTCGGTCGGTCTGGGCCAATAGATAGCGCTGCTGGCCGAAGGGCGGGACCATCATGTCGGGCATGAGGCCAGGCGCAAACTGGCGAGCGCCATCGCTCAGTTGCAGGGTCGCAAACGAGACGAAGTAGGGACTGTCGTTGCGGCATACGAGCACCCATTGCCGCGCTTGCATTTCCAGGTGGAAGTGCAATGCGGTGTGCCACCGTGAATCCGGCTGCGACAATCCAGGCGGGCGGTAGAACACCTTGATCTGGGTATTGAGGCCCAGCAGCAAGCGCGCGGCCTCCTGCGGCTGGTCGGGGCGGAGCAGGGGGATTCGTAGAGATTGAGCCAGAACACGGATTCCCTGTCTGCGGGCAGGGAATCGCCGGTGTAGAGCACCCGGATCTGGCTG
>NZ_BADI01001018.1:0-3666 GCF_000333555.1 Herbaspirillum sp. B65
GGTTCAGGCAAGGATGCCAACGTCAATGTGACCTTGAAGACGTCGCCCCATTTGTGTTTGTGGCGGGCACGGCCGGTGCTTCCCAGCAGGTCAAGATAGCGGAAGGGCGAGAGGGCGTGGTCAGCTACCGGCTGCGGGCGGTCGATGGCGCCCAGACCATGCTGGGCGCGGCGTCTGTGCAGCTCAATGCAAGCATCGGTGGCAAACAGAGCCGCCTGGTTACCGAGCTGTCGGTGCGTCCAGCCACGGCGCGTTATACGCTGGTGAGCGCGGGCGCGTTCAAAGGGACGCTCGACGTTCCCATCAAGCGCCAGATGTATCCGCAATACCGCACGCTGGAGGTGGGCGTCTCCGGATTGCCGCTGGTGTTGGCGCAGGGCATGTCGGCCTATCTGACCAACTTCCCGCACCAGTGCACCGAGCAGATGGTCAGCCAGGCCGTTGCCGAGCTGGTGCTTTCCAAACGTCCAGAATTTGCCCGCGCGGATGCCTCATTGCTGCCAGCGCGCAGCCTGGCAGAGACGTTCGGCATCCTGCGTACCCGACAAAACGAGGAGGGCGGCTATGGCCTGTGGACGGCTTCGCTGCAAGCCGATGAGTTTGCCTCCGTCTACGCCACGCATCTGTTGCTGGAAGCACGCGAGCACGGCGAAGCCGTGCCGGCCGACATGCTGCAAAAGTCGCTCGATTATCTGCGCCACCTGGCCGGTGGTGCGGGGGGCGATCTGGCGCAACTGCGGGTGCGTGCGTATGCTGCCTATCTGTTGACTCGGCAGATGGTGGTCACCACCCCCATGCTGACTGCCATCCGGGAGTCGCTGGAAAGGCAGTATCCGAAACAATGGCGCAGCGATCTGGCGGCCGGCTATTTGGCGGCAGCCTATCAATTGCAGAAGCAGAACAAGCTGGCCGATGAACTGATGGATTCGCAGTTCCAGCAATTGCTGGCAGCCGATGCCGGCAGCGGCGCCTACGAAGGCTATTACAGCACGGACATCCATGATGCCCAGACCCTGTATCTGCTGGCCCGCCATTTCCCGCAGCGAGTCAAGGCCTTGCCGCCGACCCTGATGCAGCGCCTGGTCAAGCCAGTGGCCGATGGACGCTTCAATACCTTGTCCGCCGCCTATCTGGTCATGGCGCTGGATGCCTATGGTACGGCGCTGGGGCAGGCCGGTGCGACCAAGCTCGGTATCGTCGAAATCGATGCAGCCGGCAAGCAGCTCCCACTGAGCTTGCCGGCCAATCTCGTGCCGCGTGTGCCTTTCTCGGCCCAGGCTGCGAGCTTGCGTTTGTCTGGCGACAATAACCTCAATACCTACTATGCAGTGGTGGAAAGCGGCTTCGACCGTGGCTTGCCCAAGGAAGAAATGCGCTCCGGGATGCAGGTGTTCAGGGAATTCCTCGGCAGCGATGGCAAGCCGACCAGTACCGTCAACGTTGGCGATGAACTGGTGGTGCGGTTGCGGCTGGTGTCCACCCAACGTGCTGCCATTGGTAACGTGGCGCTGGTGGATCTGTTGCCCGGTGGTTTCGAGGCCGTGCTGCAGAGCGAGCCAGCAAGTGCTACGGCCAATGCGGATGAGTCTGGTGACCAGTCCGATGCTCAGCAGGAGGCCACTGCGACGGCGCAATTGGGCTCCTTGGCTGGCAGCGCGGCCAGTGCCCCGGTACAGTATGTCGACGTCAGGGAAGACCGGGTGTTGTTCTATACCGGTGCCAGCAAGCAGATCGGCGAGATCACCTACCGTATCAAGGCCACCAACAGCGGTCGTTTCCTGGTGCCACCGGCCTATGCCGAATCGATGTACGAGCGCAATCTACAGGCCCGCACGGTGGGAGGACAGGTGTTGACGGTCAACCCGCCCGCGTCCAAGCGTTAGAGCGGGCGGCATTGATGCGCTGGCGTGCCTGCCTGGTGCCGCTGGCGTTGCTCGCGCTGTTGCTGGTGGGAATGCGGCTGCTGCCGCATACGCCTTTGCGGCAGTGGAGCGCTACATCGGCGGCGATCTATGCCCGCGATGGTCAATTGCTGCGCTTGTCGCTGGCCGCCGATGAACAGTACCGGGTATGGACGCCGCTGTCGCAGATCGATCCACGCCTGGTCGAGGCTGTCTTGATGTACGAAGACCGCTGGTTCTATTGGCATCCCGGCATCAACCCCCTGGCCCTGATGCGGGCCTTAGGTTCCACCTATGGCAGTGGCAATCGCCAGGGCGCATCCACCCTCACCATGCAGTTGGCACGTCGCCTCTACGGCATCCGTAGCCAGCACCTGGCGGGCAAGCTCGAACAGATGATGGCCGCGCTGTGGCTGGAAATGCGCTACAGCAAGGCCGAGCTGCTGGAGGCCTATCTCAACTTGGCGCCCTATGGCGGCAACATCGAAGGAGTGGCCACGGCCAGCCTGATCTACTTCCACAAGCGTACCGACCATCTGAGCTTGCCGGAGATATTGAGCCTGGCCGTGATCCCGCAGAATCCCGCCAAGCGCGGCGGTCAGCGGCGCGACACAGCCTATCCGCAGGCGCGCCTGCAGGCCCAGCGGCGCCTGTTGCAGCGCTGGCTGCAACGCCATCCCGAACTGGAGCGCTACCGCAGTGAACTGGAGACGCCGCCGGTATTGCATAGCACCGCCGAGATGCCTTTCCTGGCGCCCCATGTGACCGACCAGTTGTTGCGTAGTCAGCGTTCCGGTGAACTCTGGAGCAGTATCGATCTGCCGCAGCAAGCACTGCTGGAGCGCATCATTCGGCAATTCATTGCCAGTGGTCGCGCGGTCGGCGTGAGCAATGCGGCGGCCATGCTGGTGGAGCGCGAATCGGGCAGGGTCCGTGCGCTGGTCGGCTCGGCCGATTATTTCGATCGGGCCATCGATGGGCAGGTCAATGGCACCCTGGCCAAGCGTTCTCCCGGTTCCACCCTCAAGCCTTTCATCTATGCGCTGGCGCTCGACCAAGGCCTGATCCATCCGATGTCCATGCTCAAGGATGGCCCCACCCAGTTCGGTCCCTTCAGCCCGGAGAATTTCGATGGCCGCTTCATCGGGCCGATCTCGGCCCAGCAGGCCTTGGTGCGCAGTCGCAATATCCCCGCCGTAGCGCTGGCCGCCAGTCTCAAGGAGCCGGGGCTGTATGGATTGCTGCAGCAGTCCGGCGTGGCCCGGCTGGCCTCGCCCAGCCACTATGGACTGGCGCTGGCGCTCGGTGGTGGGGAACTGAGCATGGAAGAGCTGGCGCGCTTGTACCTGATGCTGGGCAATGGTGGCCGGCTGGGCGCGGTGCGCTATCTGGAACGCGACCCTGAACAGGCGGCGGTCACGCCGCCCAAGTCCCTGCTTTCACCGGAAGCGGCTTTCATCACCTTGCAGATGCTGCAAACCAATCCCCGTCCCGATACCGGCCAGCCGGCCGTACCGCCGGTCGCCTGGAAGACCGGTACTTCCTGGGGTTTCGGGATGCCTGGAGCATTGGCCTGGTCGGCCGTTACGTCCTGCTGGTATGGGTCGGCAACTTCGATGGCAGCAGCAATCCTGCGCTGGTGGGCGTGAAGACTGCAGCGCCGCTGTTTTTCCGCTTGTCGATGGCTTGCGCTTGCAAACCCGCCAAGGCTTGGCACCCATCGTTGCCACGGCGCCCCCCCATCTGACCCGGGTCGAGTTGTGCC
>NZ_BADI01001017.1:0-1663 GCF_000333555.1 Herbaspirillum sp. B65
GCAAGAGCATCGTTGCCGCAGTGACCAGATCACCGAAGCCGTGCTCAAGCGTCCGCGCCCACTGGCGCTGGAGCAGGTCGCAGCCGAGTTCGAAAACACTCGCGAGCACGCCTTCCGCTATAGCGCCGATGTCGGAGCCCAACTCTATGTGCAGGTGCAGGCTGGCATCCAGTCCTTTGGCGGCTATCTGATGAGCAAGCCGGCCGGGCGTGTGCTTGGTGTGCCGGCCTTCCCGGCAGAGTTGAAGATACTGAGCCAGGGTTCGCTGCTGGCACTGAGCGGGGAGCGCAAGCTGGCCGTGCTGGTACGTGACTTGCCGGGTATCAAGATGGAAATTGGGCGGGTCTTGCCGGGTCAATTGCAACATCTGGTATCGCAGGCCGATGGCGATTTTTCCAAGCCGCAGTTCTACGGACGTTTCGGGCAGGATAACCTGGTCGAGCGTTTCCAGAGCCAGATTCCCTTGCCGCAACTTGCACAGGGCAAGGCGCATTACGAGGCGGTCGATCTGAGCCAGTATCTGAAGGGTGATGGGCAGGCGCGTCGTGGCGTGTTCCTGGTCAGTATCAGCAGTTACGACCCGGCGGCCGAGCAGAGGGCGCGCCTGGACCAGCAGCGCAAGGAGCGCCAGGTCGGGGAGGCGCCGGCCTCTAGCGACGACGAGGCTGATGATTGCGAGCAAGACTGCGAGGCCGGCGACAATCAGGCGGCGCAGCCAGAAACGCAGACCAAATCGGATCAACGGCTGGTGGTGGTGACCGACCTGGGTATTGTGCTCAAGCGTTCGCTGGACGGCTCCCAGGATGTGTTCGTCCAATCGATCTACGACGGCAAACCGGTGGAGGCGGCGCAGGTCGAGGTCATTGGCCGCAACGGGCAAGCGCTGATGAGCCAGAACACCGATGCCGGCGGGCGTGTTCATTTTGCCAAGATCGATGGCATGAGCCGTGAACGCGCGCCCTTGATGATCCTGGTGCGCAAGGGCAATGACATGAGCTTCCTGCCGCTCAACAAATCCGATCGTGCATTGGATATGTCGCGCTTCGATGTGGGCGGCGCTCGCAATGCCCAGGTGCAGGATCAGGTGTCGGCTTATCTGTTCAGCGATCGGGGCATCTATCGCCCCGGCGAAACCATGCATTTCGGCCTGATCGTCAAGTCGGCTGATTGGGGGAGCGCCATCAATGGTTTGCCGCTGGAAACCGAATTGATCGATGCCCGTGGTCTGACCGTCAAGCGCGAAAAGATCAAGATCCCGCCTGGCGGTTTCGTTGAAGTCGCCCATACCACCCAGGAGAGTGCACCGACCGGCAGCTACAGTCTGAACCTGTACCTGGTACGTGATGGCAAGCCCGGTGCGCAACTGGGATCGACCACGGTCAAAGTGCAAGAATTCCAGCCAGACCGGATGAAACTGAGCACCCGCCTGGTCAATGCCGAGGGGCCCGCCCTCAGTGAGGGCTGGATCCATCCGCAACAACTCAAGGGGCAAGTCAGTGTGCAGAATCTGTTCGGCACGCCAGCGGAGAATCGCCGCGTGACAGCCCAGCTTTCCCTGGCACCGGCTTTCCCGGCGGTTCGGGCATTCCCGGATTACCAGTTCTATGATCGGCAGCGCGCCACAGAAACTTTACACGAAGACCTGGGAGAGCAAAGCAGCGAC
>NZ_BADI01001016.1:0-830 GCF_000333555.1 Herbaspirillum sp. B65
CTGGGCAGGTGTTCGACGTAGCCAGCCACAAGGATTGGATACTTTTCTTCGACGAAGCTGACGCCTTGTTCGGCAAGCGCACGCAGGCCACGACCTCAAACGACCGCCATGCCAACCAGCAGACCGGTTATCTGTTGCAACGGATAGAGGATTTCCCAGGCACGGTGATTCTGGCGACCAACCTCAAGGCCAACATGGACGAGGCGTTCACGCGGCGATTTCAGTCGATGATCCACTTCAGCATGCCGGGAGCGGCACAGCGTTTGCAACTTTGGAAGAATGCATTCGATGGCGTGTGCGAACTCGCCCCCGAGGTCAATCTCGACAAGATCGCCCGGGAACACGAACTGGCCGGCGGCGCAATCATCAATGTGCTGCGCCACTGCGCCTTACGGGCAATTCACGAGAAACGGCGACAGGTGTCGTTGGCCGATGTGGCAGAAGGCATCAGGCGGGAATTGCGAAAGGACAATTTGTCGGTGAACATCCAATAAGACGAGACCGCAGGCCGGACGCCAGAAAGCAGAAAGGTGTGAGATGAGCCAATACGCGCAACTTGAACGGAAGAGCACGCAACAAGGGGGCACATCGGCCGTCACCCAGGGCAGGGCGGTGCTGGAAGATCAGCGTGCAGAGGGATCGATTGTTTAGAACTCATTTCATCAATAGACGTGAGATGCGTTCTGCCCAGAAGGGAGCGGCCCGTTAGGGCGAATTGCTGCGTTACGAATTTGGGTCAAGACGCCCAGTCTTGACCCAAATTCGCGCCTTGCACTTCATCCCAAACGGACTCGCTCGCACTCACGTCTATTGATGAAATGAGTTCTAGT
>NZ_BADI01001015.1:0-223 GCF_000333555.1 Herbaspirillum sp. B65
CAGAACACGGGCACGGTCACGCCCAGCACCGAGAATCCCATGGCCAGCTTGTGCACCCGACTACCCGGACGCAAGCGCGATATCGGACCAGGTGCGCAGGATGCGCGCATAAGGCGCGGCGCTGGACCAGCCGGCGAAGGCCTGGTCGATGGCGCTGCGTGTGGCTTGGGCGTCGAAGTCGCCGACGATGGCCACTTCACCATGCGAGGCGCCATAGAAGCGG
>NZ_BADI01001014.1:0-8201 GCF_000333555.1 Herbaspirillum sp. B65
GGCGGCGGCCTCTATCACATCAATTGCGATTACCGCCTGATGATCGACAACCTGATGGACCTGACCCACGAAACCTACGTCCATGCCTCCAGCATCGGCCAGAAGGAAATCGACGAAGCCCCGGTCAACACCCGGGTGGAGGGCGAGCAGGTCATCACCAGCCGCTTCATGGAGAACATCATGCCGCCGCCGTTCTGGCGCATGGCCTTGCGCGGCAATGGCCTGGCCGATGAGGTGCCGGTGGACCGCTGGCAGATCTGCCGCTTCTCGCCACCCAGCCATGTGATGATCGAGGTCGGTGTCGCCCATGCCGGCAAGGGCGGCTACGAGGCGCCCCCCGAACACAAGGCCTCCAGCATCGTGGTCGATTTCATCACCCCCGAAACCGAGACTTCGCACTGGTACTTCTGGGGCATGGCGCGTCATTTCCGTCCCGACGACAAGGAGCTCACCGCCACCATCCGCGAAGGCCAGGGCAAGATCTTCGGCGAAGACCGCGAGATGCTGGAGTTGCAGCAGGCCAATCTGCTGAAGTATCCCGAGCGTCGCCTGTTGGCCCTGAACATCGATGCCGGTGGCGTGCAGTCGCGCAAGGTGCTGGACAAGTGGCTGGCACGCGAAGCCGAGGCCGGCAAGGCTGCGGCAGCCTGAGGAGCGAGCATGACGACATTGCAGGTCAAGGTCGCGGCACGCCGCGAAGAAGCGCAAGACATCGTTGCACTGGAACTGGTCGCGGCCGATGGCCAGCCCTTGCCGCCCTTCACCGCCGGTGCCCATATCGACGTGCATCTGCCGGGCGGCCTGGTGCGCCAGTATTCGCTGTGCAATGCCCCGCATGAACGGCATCGCTACCAGATCGGCGTGCTGCGCGATGCCAATTCGCGCGGCGGTTCGGTGGCCGTGCATGAGGCGCTGCAGGTGGGCGAGCGCATCACCATCAGCGCCCCGCGCAACCAGTTCGTCTTGCACAGCGCCCGTCACAGCCTGTTGCTGGCCGGTGGCATCGGCATCACGCCCATCCTGTGCATGGCCGAGGCACTGGCCGCAGAAGGCGCTTCCTTCGAGATGCATTACTGCGCCCGTTCGCCGGCGCGCCAGGCTTTCCGCGAGCGCATCGCCGCCTGCGGCTTTGCCGATCGTGTGGTGCATCACTATGACGATGGCGCGGCGGCGCAGAAGCTTGACCTGGCTGCGCTGCTGGCCGCCCTCGATCCCGCCACCCATCTCTACGTCTGCGGCCCCACTGGCTTCATTGCCCATGTGGTGGACACTGCGCGTGCGCGTGGCTGGCCGGATTCACAGGTGCATTACGAGTACTTCGGCGCGGCTCCGGTCAATGCCGATGGCAATGGCGCCTTCGAGGTCAAGCTGGCCAGCAGCGGTCAGGTCTACACCATCCCGCCCGAGCGCACCGTGATCCAGGTGCTGGTCGAGCATGGGGTGGATGTGCCGGTGTCCTGCGAGCAGGGCATCTGCGGCACTTGTCTCACGCGGGTGCTGGAGGGCGAGCCCGATCATCGCGATCAATACCTGACCGATGAGGAAAGAGCCGCCAATGACCAGTTCACGCCCTGCTGTTCGCGCGCCAGGAGTCCCATGCTGGTGCTGGATCTGTAATGCGGTTTGTCGTTCGCGGTAAATCATTTACATAAAATAGAACGAGAGGAGACATGATGAGCGAGATGATCAATAAGCGGCGCCGCCACCTGGTGCTGGCCGGTAGCGCAATGGCCGCGGGCGCGCTACCGCTGTTGGCCCGCGCTGCCGATGCCGTGAAGGTGGGGCTGATCGTGCCGATGTCGGGGCCGTTTGCCACCACCGGGCGGCAGATCGAAGCGGCGGTGAAGCTGTACCAGCAAAAGTATGGTGAGACCGTGGCCGGGCGCAAGGTGGAAATCCTTTTGAAGGATGATGGCGGCGTCTCCCCGGATGTGACCAAGCGTCTGGCGCAGGAACTGGTGGCGCGCGACAAGGCGCAGGTGTTGATGGGCTTTGGCCTGACGCCCCTGGCGCTGGCCGCAGCGCCCATTGCCACGCAAGCCAAGGTGCCGATGATCGTCACGGCGGCGGCGACCTCGATCATTCCACAGCGCTCCCCCTTCATCGTGCGGACCGGTTTTACGCTGGCGCAGGTGACGGCGCCGCTGGCATCCTGGGCTGGCAAGAACGGAATCAAGAGTGTAGTGACGTTTGTTTCCGATTATGGGCCTGGGCTGGATGCTGAGAAGGTGTTCGTGAAGAATTTTTCCGAGACCGGCGGCAAGGTGATGGAGAGTGTGCGGGTGCCCTTGCGCAATCCCGACTATGCGCCGTTCCTGCAGCGGGTCAAGGATGCCAAGCCGGAGGCGCTGTTCGTCTTCGTGCCATCGGGCGAGGGTGCGGCGGTGTTGAAGCAGTTCACCGAGCGTGGCCTGGGTGCGGCGGGGATTCGTCTGATCTGTACCGGGGATGTGTTGGATGATGATCTGATGGCCGGCATTGGTGCGGCTGCCAAGGATGTGGTGAGCAGTCATCATTATTCGGCGGCGCATCCTTCTGCAGCCAACAAGGAGTATGTGGAGAGCATTGCCAAGGCCAATAAGGGGATGCGGGCCAATTTCCATTCGATCGGGGCGTATGACGGGATGCATCTGCTGTATGAGTCCTTGAAGAAGACCGGCGGGGATGCGGATGGGGCCAAGCTGCTGGCGGTGATGAAGGGGATGAGCTGGGAGAGTGTGCGGGGGCCGGTGACTATCGATGCGGCCACGCGCGATATCGTGCAGACGGTCTATATGCGCAAGGCGGAGTTGCGGGGCACTGAGTTCTATAACGTGGAGTTTGATCAGGTGGTCAATGTGCGCGATCCTGGGGTTTGATCTCTTTTTGAATTCTTTTCGATGTCTTGTTGGGCTGCCGTTCCTGTTGTTGTGGGACGGCAGTTTTGTTTTGGGCGGAGGGTTGCACGGGAAGCTCATGTGCGCTCCAGCTTCCTGCTTTTTTCTCTTCGGTCGAAACAAAACGCCCCCCCTGGGAGCCGACTCTGGCGCCGATAAAGGGAGTCATTCAGCCCTTAGCGCCCTCTGGAGACCCTCGGCGTAGGAAGTCTTTTTTATCGGCCCGATCAATTGCTGAAGCGCTGAATCATCCATGATCACCGGCTGCGTCTGCAGATAATGCATCTCCACCAGTTCGCGCATAAACGGATTGAACAATCCGATGAGCCGCAGCATGGTTTTACCCGCCACCCGTGTCTTCAGCTTGCGTCCGGTCTGGCGCTCCAGTTCGGCAACCAGCGCTTGCTGCGTCGTCACGCCGGCACCGGCCAGGTGCCAGATCTTGCCGAATGCTGCGGGTGTGCCGACCAGCTTGGCCACGACCGGTCCGACATCTGGCACGAAGACGAACTCGTGCGGGCGATCCAGCGGCCCGATCATATCGGCCGTGCCGCCCTGCACCGCCGCCTTGATCGCACCATGCAACAAGCTGGCTTCGACGCCGGGGCCGTAGAAATCAGGCAGGCGCAGCACGGCGGCGCGGATGTGTCCTTCGGCGTGCGCCTGCATCAGCAGATCTTCCTGTGCCTTGCGCATCCGTCCCTTGAAGGTATGCGGTGCGCGCGGGTGGTCTTCCCGTATCGGTGAGGTTTGTGGCAAACCGTAGGGATACACTGTACCAATCAGGAGGATGTGCTTGACGCCAGCGCTGATCGCGCCAGCCAGGGTCTTGCGCATCAGTTCGGGATGCAGCTCGAACTGCGTATAGTTGACGCCGACCAGGTAGATCAGCGTGTCGATGCCGTGCGCGGCGGCTTCTACCGAAGCCGGCGAATCCGGATTCCAGGTAACGATCTCGGCCAGGGGATCAGAACCGAAAGCCTGGCGCAAGCTGGCTTGGCTGCGGCCGACGACACGATAAGGCTGCCCTTGGGCACTGATGGCAGAGGCGATGCTTTGACCGATGGCTCCGGCAGCGCCGAACAAGGCAATCTTGGACATGAGGTTCTCCTGGGTTACGGTGAGAGTGGGAAAGAGCTCAGTATGCGAAATTGAGGTATAAATGAAAATTGCATAAATTGGCCTAGCCTCTATACATAAATTAATACCATGGTTGACATCGAACCCAACTGGGAGTGGTACCGGACCTTCCTCAAGGTCTTGGAGACAGGATCTTTATCAGCGGCGGGACGCGAGATGGGGCTCACGCAGCCCACTGTGGGGCGCCACATCGAGAACCTGGAATCGGCGCTGGGACTGAAACTCTTCGTGCGCTCCTTCGAGGGTTTTTCGCCCACGGATGCCGCCTTGGAACTCCAGCCCTATGCGGCCGGCATCGCTGCAAGCTCTGCCGCCATGCGCCGGGTCGCCAGTAGTCACGGTCGGGACGTGCGCGGGACGGTCAGACTGACCGCCAGCGAAATCATCAGCGTGGAAGTGCTGCCGCCCATCCTGGCCGACCTGAAACATCGCCATCCAGGGCTGCACATCGAACTGGTCATGTCAAACAGGGCTGATGACTTGCTGCAACGCGAGGCCGATATTGCCGTGCGCATGTTCAAGCCGAGCCAGGATGCGCTGGTCGCCAAGCGGCTGGGCAGCATCGAATTGGGGCTACATGCTCACCAGCGCTACCTCGCGGCCTACGGGGTACCCCACACGATCGATGCGCTGGCCGACCATGCGCTCATCGGCTTCGACCAGGAAAGCGCCTATGTGCGCAAGGTGCTGGTGCAATTCCCTTGGCTCTCGCGCGCCAGCCTGGCGTTCCGGGCCGATAGCGACCTGGCACAACTGGCCGCCATCCGGGCCGGCATCGGCATCGGCATCTGCCAGGTGGCGCTAGCGGCAAGAGAGGAGGCGCTGGTACATCTCTTGCCCAGACAGTTCTCGCTCAAGATGCAAACCTGGGTAGTCATGCATGAGGATTTGCGATCCAGTCCACGCTGCGCCGTCACGTTTGCAGCATTGGTAGCAGGCTTGAGCGCCTATATGCGCGGGTAATGCAATCGATACTCATACAGAACTGGCGATGTGCTCCCGCAGCCACTGATGCGCCGGGTCGCGATGAACCCGTTCATGCCAGAGCATGAACATCTCGAAGCCGGGGACTTCGATCGGTGCTTCCACCACTTTCAGTACGGCATTACCGCGCACCAGCCGCGACGGCAGCATCGCCACCAGGTCGGTGTTGGCCAGTACTGCGGTGAGAAACAGGAAATGCGGCACCGACAGGGCGACCTTGCGCGTCATGCCCATTTCCGCCAGCACGGTATCGGTCACGCCGTGAAATCCTCCGCCATCCGTGGAGACGATGACATGCTCCAGCTTGCAGAACTGTGCCAGCGTCGGGCGTCGCTTCAACTGCGGATGCCCGGCTCGTCCGGCAAGTACGTAGCGTTCCGTGAACAGTGGCAGACGGCGTAGTTCTGGTGGTGCCTCGGTGGCGGTGAGGAAGGCCAAGTCGATCTCGCCCTGTTCCGCCTTTCTCGCCACCAGGGCGGGGGTAGTCTGGATCACGGCGAGGCGGGTCGCGGGCGCGGCCTTGCGCAGCGCGTCCAGGGCCGACATCAGAATCGTGTACTCGCTGTAGTCGAATGCCGCAGCGCGCCAGGTCTGTTGAGATTGGGCGGGGTCGAAGGCAGTCGAGGGAGTCACGGCTTGTGCCAGGGCGGCCAAGGCCTGTTGCAGCGGTTCGCGCAGCTCTTCGGCGCGGGCCGTGGTGCGCATACCGCGTGGACCGGGCAGCAGCAAGGGGTCACCGAAGAAGTCCCGCAACCGCGCCAGTTGCAGGCTGACGGTCGGTTGCGCCAGATGCAGGCGCTCGGCGGCGCGGGTCACGTTGTGTTCGATCAGCAAGGCATCGAGCGTCACCAGAAGATTGAGGTCAAGTCGTCGCAGTGGATTGTCCATGGAAATACCTGGAATTGTGGAAATCAATTTCCAATATATCTCGGACAGGCCTATCGTGTGCTCATTGTTTGACTGACTTACTGATGGAGCACCAGTTTATGAACGTTCTTCTTGTCTATGCCCACCCTGAGCCGCGTTCGCTCAATGGTTCGCTCAAGGATTTCACTGTCCAGCGCTTGCAGCGGGCGGGCCATGTCGTCCAGGTATCCGATCTCTATGCCATGCAGTGGAAGGCTGCGCTGGATGCAGGAGATAACACCGCATCGCAGCCGGGCGCACGCCTGGATGTTTCCCTGAACTCCAGACAGGCTTTCGAGAACGCTACCCAAAGCGCCGACATTGCACGCGAGCAGGAAAAGCTGCGCTGGGCAGACACTGTCATCCTGCAATTCCCACTGTGGTGGTTTTCGTTGCCGGCCATCCTCAAGGGATGGGTTGAGCGGGTGTATGCCTATGGTCTCGCCTACGGCGTTGGCGAGCATTCCGATACACACTGGGGGGATCGCTATGGAGAAGGCCGGTTTGCCGGAAAGCGGGCGATGCTGGTGGTTACCACCGGCGGCTGGGAATCGCATTACGCGCCGCGCGGCATCAACGGCCCGATCGATGACATCCTGTTCCCGATCCAGCATGGCATCCTGTTCTATCCAGGATTTGACGTACTGCCGCCGCATGTGATCTACCGCACCAGCAAGATCGACCAGGCCGGATTCGCACAGGTCTGCGAGGCGCTGGGACAGCGGCTGGACGCGCTCGCAACGACCGCGCCGATCCCTTTCCGCAAGCAGAACGCAGGAGACTATGAGATACCCGCGCTGACCTTGCGCCCGGAGATCGAACCAGGCCGAGAGGGCTTGGGTATTCATCTCTTGGGCGGCTAGAGCCGATAGGTTGTCAGCGCCTGGCAAGCCGGCTCGGCACTGGAGAAATCAGTTCCCTTGCAAGGCCTGTTCGATATTCTCGCGCGCCGCTTGTTCGTAACGCTGAAAGAACTGGTCCGTATTGAAAATCCTTGGGCGATGCAGGAAAGCTTGCAGTATCTTTTTACGTTCCTGCTCGAATAGCGGCTGCGGGACGTATTGATATTCGGCGCGAATCTGCCGCTCGTATTCCTGAAAGCGCGCCGCCGGCGCTGCGAGGATGGAAAGATCTACGTCCACCAGGATGGCGGCATCCACGTCCGACTTTGCATCGTGCTGCCGCGTGGCCATGATCAGCGCATGTACGCGTCGCGCAGTTTCTTCGGCTGCGCCGGCCTCTTGCAGGCAGGTGGTTGCCTGCTCTGCACTTCGTTCTTCATTGTCATGGCGCCGGACATCGTAGATGAGGTCATGAAACCACAGCGCCAATTCAACTTCTCCGGGATGGTGTGATTCCGCCCGCAGCTCTTCCCATTTCTCGAAGCATTCTTCGAGATGCCGAAGTGTGTGGTAGTGGCGATGGGGTTGGCTGTAATGCTCGATGATCGCATCAAACCATTGCGCATCCGGGCGGGGAAGGCCCAACTTGCGCCAGGTCGATTGCCATTGTTCGTGTGTCAGGGGCATGGTGGGCTCACTTATCTGATCGAGCCAGCGGGGGACGATGAACGGCTGGCTTCCATCTCGATATAGCGCTGCACGAGCTGCAATGCCGTGCTGGCCGCATAGCCTTTGGGCATGATGTCCCTGGCGGCGCTGGCGAGCTGGAAGGCGCCTTCCATGAAGGCGAGCAGCCCCCCTGCGAGATGCGCGACGTTTCTGGTCTTTTTGCCTTGATGCATCAGGCAGGCTTTCAGCAATTCAGTCAGCAGTGCCAGTTCGTCGGCCACGGCTTGCTGATAGATATCCCGTACCTGCGGCTGACGCACCGCCTCGGCGCCGATCATTACCCAGGCCGCCACCGCATCGGGATTGGCACCGAAACCATGGGCCAGGCGTGCGTCGATGTAGGCCTTGAGTTTCTCTTGAGGTGTCGTGGCCTTTGCAACGAATTGATCGTAGCGGGCACGAAACAGCTCGGACAAGGACTTCACCAGGTGCAGCAGGATCTCTTCCTTGCTTTTGAAATGATAGTGAATCAGCCCCGGCGCCAGTCCGGCCTTCTGGGCGATGGCCTGGATGGTGGCCTTCTCGTACCCCTGCTCGGCCATGGCGGCCAAGAGCGCTGATACGATTTCCTGGCGGCGTTGCTCGGTATTGGATTTACGGGACATGGAACACCATAAATTGGTTGATTGACCAAATTATACTTGCAATTGGTCGCGGCATGGCCTACCTTGGTTTTAAATTGGTTATTCAACCAATTTAAAATCGGTGCCAGGACATGGGTTCC
>NZ_BADI01001013.1:0-1007 GCF_000333555.1 Herbaspirillum sp. B65
TGAGCAGCAGTCACGCCTACCACCACTTCAATATAAACCACTTATTTAATAAATTCGATATAAATGTTTTTTCTGTTGGTCATTTACATCAAAAAGGAGGGGGATGCTGTCAAGCCAACAAAGAAAATGAAGAAATCCCTAATAGATCGTGGCAAGAAAGCCGCATTTTAGGCGGAATTCAGCCCTGAAACCCGTCTATCAGCAGGAAGGTGTGCCTTGTAAAAATTGGGCGAAATGTTCAGCGATGCGCATTTTGCTCGCAAAAAAGCGCAAAGAAACAAAATTTCTCGGCACTTTTCGCACAATAAAATGATTTATTCGATTTATTTGATTATTGACACCACGTAATGCGAAGAGATGAGCCCGATATTGCCCTCCCTCAAACACTGCTTCATTCCATAGGCCGGCCGCTCACGCAGCCGGTCGTCTTGCCAGCGCCAGGATGGTGCCGAAGAGGATCATCATGCCGCCGCTGATGCGGTTCATCCAGCGCAGTCCACGCGCATTCTGCAGCAAGCCGGACAGTCGGGTGCCGGCATAGGCGTAGGCGGCAATGGCCACCAGTTCCAGTGTGAGGAAGATGCTTCCGAGCAGCAGGAAGCTGCCCCAGTAGTTGCCCGGCACTACGAACTGCGGGAAGAAGGCCGTGAAGACCAGGATGGCCTTGGGGTTGCCGATGGCCACCAGGAATTCCTTGCGGAGAAAGCTGCGGATGCCACCGCGCCCCAACTCCACACCTTGCGCCGACACCGTCGCCTTGGCAAAGAATATCTTGCATCCCAGCCAGACCAGGTAGGCTGCCCCCAGCAGCTTGACCACCGTAAAGGCGATCTGCGACGCCATCAGCAGCGCGCCCATGCCCAGCGCCGCGACGGCAATCATCAGGGCAAACGCCACCAACCGTCCGGCTGCCGCCAGCAGTGCCGGCCCGCACCCATGCTGCGCGCCGATGGTCATGGAGAGCAGGTTATTGGGGGCAAAGGCCATGTTCAGTGCAAAGCAGGAGG
>NZ_BADI01001012.1:0-1401 GCF_000333555.1 Herbaspirillum sp. B65
CTGCTGCGGCCTGCAGAAGCCGCACGGCCCATAGCACCATCTCACACAGAACACAGATAGAGCGCACCGTATGAAACTCGAAAACCCCGCACCGCTGCAATGGCAGTTCTCCCAGCGTGCCGAAGCCATGAAGAGCTCGGCCATCCGCGAAATCCTGAAGGTGACCATGCGTCCCGACATCACCTCCTTCGCCGGTGGCCTGCCTTCGCCCTTGACCTTCCCGGTGGAGCACATGAAGGTCGCCTTCGACCGCGTGCTGAGCCAGCAAGGCAAGATGGCCTTGCAATACGGTCCCACCGATGGCTATCTGCCGCTGCGCGAATGGATCGCCGCTTCGCTGTCCTCCGATGGCGCACAGATCACCCCGGAACAGGTGCTGATGGTGTCCGGTTCCCAGCAAGGCCTGGACCTGCTGGGCAAGGTCTTGATCGACGAAGGCAGCAAGGTGCTGGTTGAGACCCCCAGCTACCTGGGCGCGCTGCAAGCCTTTGCGCTCTACGGTGCCAAGTTCGAGTCGGTGCCCAGCGATGAATCCGGCTTGCAGCCGGAGACCATCGAAGCCATCGCCGGGGGCGCCCGCATGTTGTATTCGCTGCCCAACTTCCAGAACCCGACCGGCCGCACGCTGCCCGTGGAGCGTCGCCTCAAGCTGGTGGAAACCTGTGCCCGCCTGGGCTTGCCGCTGATCGAGGATGATCCGTATGGCGCCCTGAGCTATCGCAATGCACCGCTGCCCAAGATGCTGTCGATGAACCCGGCCGGCGTGATCTACATGGGTTCCTTCTCCAAGGTCTTGACCCCTGGCATCCGCCTGGGCTATGTGGTCGCGCCGCGGCCCCTGATCCTGAAGATGGAACAGGCCAAGCAAGCCACCGACCTGCACACCGCGCAACTGACCCAGATGGTGGTGTACGAAGCCATCAAGGACGGCTTCCTGGACCAGCACGTACCGACCATCCGCAAGCTCTACGGCGACCAGTGCCAGGCCATGCTGGACGCGCTGCAACAGTACTTCCCGGCCAGCTGCAGCTGGAGCAAGCCGGAAGGTGGCATGTTCATCTGGGTGACCCTGCCCGAGCACATCGACGCTGGCGCATTGCTCAATGAAGCCGTGGAACAGGAAAAGGTCGCGTTCGTCCCCGGCGCACCGTTCTACGCCAACGTGGCGCAGAAGAACACCCTGCGCCTGTCCTTCGTGACCGTGCCGCCGGAACAGATCCGCGCCGGCGTGGAGCGCCTGGGCAAGCTGATCGCTGCCAAGCTGTAATCAGGCTGGATGGGTCTGCGCATGAAGATCGGCGATCTGCTCTTCGGCACCACCGACTGGGGCCCGGCATGAGCTACCAGGGCCTGGTCATTGTCGATGGGCGGTAGGGCGCTGGAGGCCGTCGGCTTCCGTGT
>NZ_BADI01001011.1:0-935 GCF_000333555.1 Herbaspirillum sp. B65
ATGTCTGAAAGACGCCGCANCAATCGAACACCAACTGAGCTGGCGCCAAGGCAAGCTGGTGCTCGACCAGATGACGCTGGCGCAAGCCGCCAGCGAGTTCAATCGCTACAACAAGAAAAAAATCATCATCAATGATCCTCTGGCTGCGCAGATCCGGATAGGTGGCAGCTTTAATGTCGACAACGTCGATGGCTTCGTACGTCTGCTGCAAAGTGGTTTTGGCTTGACGGCCCAAGAGACCGGCAACGAAATAAAAATCGGCGTCGCGCATACCGGATAGTCTTCATTCACTCGTCTTAGAAGGGGAAAGCAGAACTCACCCAACCAAGAGGAATGGAATGATGCATAACCGAATCGCACTGGCGATTTCTACCTTGACACTCTGCGTCGTCGCCCATGCAGAGCAGCTCCATGAATTGAATATCCCAGGCGGAGAGCTCAAAACCGCTCTGGATATCTATTCCGCCCAATCCGGAATGCAGATTATCTACTCCGATCAATCATCCGATCAGACCGCAGCCAGCAGATCATCGCTGCGCAAGACCCCCAGCAAGAGCTTCTTGACCGGCGCCGGCAAGGGCGCATCGGCCAGCTTGCGCGCCGGATACCACACCAGGCCACGCTCGGCGATGTGCAGGGTGCGGCTTTTCAGCGCCACCTGGAAGGGCGCGACGTGCAGCTTGAAGTGGGTGAACACGTGCGAGAACGGTTGCAGCTTGCGGCAGCCTTCCAGCTCGCCATAGGGCGCCACCAGGGTACGCACGGCGCTGTCGAAGCGCGCTGCATCGCTCACGCCGATTTCCGGCAAGGACAACAGGCCGCCCCAGATACCGCTATCAGGGCGCTGCTCCAGCAAGACATCCGCGCCCTGGGTGATGACCAGCATCACCGTTTCCTTTTCCGGTACCGCCTTCTTGGGCTGCTCACGGCAGCTC
>NZ_BADI01001010.1:0-12845 GCF_000333555.1 Herbaspirillum sp. B65
GTAGGGCAGATCAAGCCCTGCGCAATTGTTCACCCTCAAAAGGAGATACACCATGGCAAACCAAAACCAAGGCTCGACCAGCAACCGCGGCTTCGCTTCGATGGATGAAAACAAGCAGCGCGAAATCGCCAGCCAGGGCGGCAAGGCCGCTCACGAAAAGGGCACGGCCCACGAGTTCACCTCCGAAGAAGCCCGTGAAGCCGGCCGCAAGGGCGGCCAGAACAGCCATGGCGGCAACCAGGGCAATAGCGGCAACAACCGCTAACAGCAACGACCCGGCCGGACTGCGGCGAATCGTCGGCGCGCGCCTTGAGGAGGGTGTGCGCCGGCAGCAAGGCCGATCATCAACATTCAATGACTTCAGGAGGAGACGTAATGACAAGAAAATCAACCTTGCGCGCGGTGGCCCTGGCGGCGGCCGCTTGCGCCACCTATGCCGGCGGTACCGGCGCGGCCTTGGCCCAGAGTTCGGTGACCATCTACGGCATCATCGATACCGGCGTGGTCTATACCACCAATGCCAACGCCAATGGCAATTCGGTGTTCAAGATGCCGTCGCTGACCGGTACCTTCCCGTCGCGCATCGGTTTCAAGGGAACCGAAGACCTGGGCGGCGGCTTGCAGGCACTGTTCGTGCTGGAAAACGGGTTTGCTCCCGACACCGGCGCCATGGGACAGGGCAACCGCCTCTTCGGCCGTCAATCCTATGTGGGCTTGAAGGGTAACTGGGGCCAGATCTCGCTGGGCCGCCAGGTCAATATGACCTATCTGTCGCAGTTGAAGACCGACGTGCTGGGCCCCAACATCTTCGCCATCGGCAGCATCGATAACTACCTGCCCAACGCCCGTAGCGACAACGCCATCGGCTACCTCGGCAGCTTCAGCGGCTTTACGCTCGGGGCCACCTACAGCTTCGGTCGCGATGCCGCCGGTCCGGCGGGCCCCGCCGCCACCAACTGCCCTGGCGAAGTGGCCGGCAACAGCAAGGCCTGCCGTCAGGTCACGGCCTTGCTCGGTTATGACGGCAAGGGCTGGGGCGTGACCAGTTCCTATGACATCCTCTACGGCAACACCGGGGCCTCCAACGGCTTGACCAGCAGCGACAACAAGGATCAGCGCGTCACCTTGAACGGCTACTTCATGATCGGCGACGTCAAGATCGGCGGCGGCGTGGTGGATCGGCGTACCCGCGCGGCAGCCAACACCAATACCGACTCCGACCTCTACTACCTGGGCGTAAGCTATCCGTTGAGCACAGCCTTGGTGCTGGACGCCCAGGTCTCGCGCCTGGATGTGAAGAACAGCCCCAACGATGTGACGCTATCGGTGGCGCGCCTGACCTATAGCCTGTCCAAGCGCACTGCACTCTACACTTCGCTGGGTTACATCAAGAACAGCGGGACCTCGGCCATCGCCATCGATGCCGGTGGCTCCGTGGGCGCGGGCAAGAACCAACTGGGTGTGATGACGGGGATCCGGCACACCTTCTGAGGCAAGGTCTTGAGGAGGATGGCGCACTCAGATGTCAGAGGAGTGCGCCGACATCCGCAGCATGACAAAGGCAGGGTCTGTTTTTGTCTTCGGTCCGCGCTGCTTCAGCGAGCAGGGCGGACCTGTTTTTTTCAGGGCAGCAGTACTGACAATTCCTGCGCACCGCGCAGCAGCACCGGCAGGATCTCTTCTTCCATCTGTGCCACCGACACGCGCGCGGCCTGGGCGCCCACGTTCAGTGCTGCCAGCACATTGCCCGACGCCCCGCGCACCGGCACGGCAATTGAGCGCAGTCCGACTTCCAGTTCTTCATCGATGACCGCATAACCGTTCTCGCGCACGCCGGCCAGGATGTCGCGCAGACGTTTCTGCGATACCACCGTCTTGTCGGTCAGGGCGCGCAGCTTGACCTTGTCGAAATAGGCCTTCAACTGGTCGTCCGGCAGATGGGCCAGCATGGCGCGGCCCAGTGAGGTGCAATAGGCCGGCAGGCGGCTGCCGGTATTGAGCGCCACCGACATCACGCGCGAGGTGGCCGAGCGCGCCACGTAGAGCACTTCGTGATCGTCCAGCACCGCCAGCGAGCAGGACTCGCCCAGGGTGCGGCTGATGTTGTTCAGATAGGGCTGTGCAGAAACGGTCAGCGGGGTGGATGACAGATAGGAGTAGCCCAGGGTGAGGATCTTGGGCCGCAGCGAGAAATTGTTGACGTCCGAATCGGCATAGCCCAGCTGCTTCAAGGTATGCAGGCAGCGTCGCACGGCCGCGCGCGGAATGCCGGTCTTCTGGCTGATCTGGGCAATGGTCAGGCTGCGGCGCGAATCGCTGAAGGCACGGATCACCGCCAGCCCGCGCGCCAGCGAGGTCATGAAGCTGGGATCGGTCAGGGCATCGATTTCTTCGGCGATGCTCAACTCGCGTTCCGGCTCGGCCGGGGCGCTGGCCGCATCCTTGGTCTTGGCCTTGCTGGGGCGGCCAGTCTTGGTCACCTTGGTGGGGGCCGCAGTAGCGGTCTTGCGGGTCTTGGCGGCGGGTGCGGTGGACATGGGCTCTGTTGGCTCTCTGGGCTGGTGTGTCAGGACAGGACGGCTCGGGTCCGAGGCGGTCATGATGCGTCAGGATTTTAACGTTTTGTGCGGCAAGCGAACACATCCTGCGGGTTTTTCTTGACGGCCGTCAAGCCGGATCGCTAAACTCTTTTTGTGCGAAAATCAAACATTAGTTCGGTGATCGAACATCAAGGTGCAAAAAACGTCAGCCCCTGAATGCGCGAAAATACCGATCGAGACAAGTCTTGAGCAAGCCCGAAACCGCCTGGCCGCACGGCAACCGCAAGAACCGCAAGTGGGGCGAGGCATCCAGCAGGCGCTGCAGGCGCCGCATCTAAAGTGAGAGCAACGTGATCAATAAAATTTCTGACTCCCTGGAGCAGGCCGTGGCCGACATCCATGATGGCGCCACCATCATGATCGGTGGCTTCGGCAACGCCGGGATGCCCTCGGCCCTGATCGATGCCCTGATCGCCCAGGGCGCGCGCGACCTGACCATCGTCAACAACAATGCCGGCAACGGTGAAACGGGCCTGGCAGCCTTGCTCAAGACCAAGCGCGTCAGGAAGATCATCTGCTCCTTCCCGCGCCAGGCCGATTCCCAGGTCTTCGACGCCCTCTACCGCAGCGGCGAGATCGAACTGGAACTGACCCCGCAGGGCAACCTGGCCGAGCGCATCCGCGCCGCTGGCGCCGGCATCGGCGGCTTCTTCAGCCCCACCGGTTACGGCACCATGCTGGCCGCAGGTAAGGAAACCCGGGAGATCAACGGCCGTCATTACGTGCTGGAGTCGCCCATCCACGCCGACTTCGCACTCATCAAGGCGCTGCGCGGCGACCGCTGGGGCAACCTGGTCTATCGCAAGACCGCCCGCAACTTCGGCCCCATCATGGCCATGGCCGCCAAATGCACCATCGCCCAGGTGAGCGACGTGGTAGAGCTGGGCCAGCTCGATCCGGAAAACATCATCACGCCCGGCATCTTCGTGCAGCGGATCGTGCAAACCAAGGAGGCACAGCAATGAATCGCTTTACCCGTGAACAGATCGCCGCACGCGTGGCCCAGGACATCCCCGAAGGCGCCTACGTGAACCTGGGCATTGGCTTGCCCACCAAGGTGGCCAACTACCTGCCGGCCGACAAGGAAATCTTCCTGCACAGCGAAAACGGCGTGCTCGGCATGGGCCCGGCCCCGGCCCCCGGCGAGGAAGACGAAGACCTTATCAACGCCGGCAAGCAGCCGGTCACGCTGCTGACGGGCGGCTCCTATTTCCACCATGCCGATTCCTTCGCCATGATGCGTGGCGGCCACCTGGACATCTGCGTGCTGGGCGCTTTCCAGGTCTCGGCCAAGGGCGACCTGGCCAACTGGCATACCGGCGCACCGGACGCCATTCCCGCCGTGGGCGGCGCGATGGACCTGGCCATCGGCGCCAAGCAGGTGTTCGTGATGATGGATCACCAGACCAAGACCGGCGAGAGCAAGCTGGTGGAGGCCTGCAGCTATCCGCTCACCGGCATTGCTTGCGTCAACCGCATCTATACCGACCTGGCCGTCATCGACGTGACCCCGCAAGGCCTGCAGGTGCGCGAGATCGTCGAAGGCCTGTCCTTCGAGGAACTGCAGAAACTGACCGGCGCACCGTTGCGCCCGGCCGCCTGAACCGTCACTCTTATCGCTGCGAGGAATGCATGAAAGACGTATTTATCTGTGATGCCATCCGTACTCCCATCGGCCGCTACGGCGGCGCACTCAAGGACGTACGTGCCGATGACCTGGGTGCCGTGCCGCTGCGCGCGCTCATGGAGCGCAACCCGCAGGTGGACTGGAAGGCGGTCGACGATGTGATCTTCGGCTGCGCCAACCAGGCCGGCGAAGACAACCGCAACGTGGCACGCATGTCGCTCTTGCTGGCAGGCCTGCCGCAGGAAGTGCCGGGCAGCACCATCAACCGCCTGTGCGGTTCCGGCATGGATGCGCTGGGCACCGCCGCGCGTGCCATCAAGTCCGGCGAAACCCAGTTGATGATCGCCGGCGGCGTGGAATCGATGACCCGCGCGCCCTTCGTCATGGGCAAGGCCGACAGCGCCTTCTCGCGCCAGGCCGCGATCCAGGACACCACCATCGGCTGGCGTTTCGTCAATGCGCTGATGAAGCAGAAGTACGGGGTGGATGCCATGCCCGAGACTGCTGAAAACGTCGCCGTCGATTTCAAGGTCAGCCGTGAAGATCAGGACCAGTTCGCCGTGCGCAGCCAGGCCAAGGCCGCAGCGGCGCAAGCCAATGGCACCCTGGCCCAGGAAATCGTGCCGGTGGTGATCCCGCAGAAGAAGGGCGACCCCGTCACTGTGACCCAGGATGAACATCCGCGTGCCACCAGCATGGAAGCCCTGGCCCGCCTGAAGGGCGTGGTCAAGCCGGACGGTACCGTCACGGCAGGCAATGCCTCGGGCGTCAACGATGGCGCCTGTGCGCTGTTGCTGGCCAGTGCCGAAGCGGTGGAAAAATACCAGCTCAAGC
The DNA here is from genome assembly GCF_000333555.1 of Herbaspirillum sp. B65. NCBI lineage: Bacteria > Pseudomonadati > Pseudomonadota > Betaproteobacteria > Burkholderiales > Oxalobacteraceae > Herbaspirillum > Herbaspirillum sp. B65. The sequence goes on from NZ_BADI01001010.1 coordinate 5,062, forward strand.
CGCGCGCCCGCATCCTGGGCATGGCCACTGCCGGCGTGGCACCCCGCATCATGGGCATGGGGCCGGCCCCGGCCAGCAAGAAGGTGCTGGCGCAACTGGGCATGAGCATCGATCAGATGGACGTGATCGAACTCAACGAAGCCTTCGCTTCGCAAGGGTTGGCCGTACTGCGTGAGCTGGGCGTGGCCGATGACGATGCGCGCGTGAACCCCAATGGCGGCGCTATCGCCCTGGGCCATCCGCTGGGCATGAGCGGCGCGCGGCTGGTCACTACCGCCACCTATCAACTGGAGCGCACCGGTGGCCGCTACGCGCTGTGCACCATGTGCATCGGCGTGGGGCAGGGCATCGCGATGGTGATCGAACGCGTCTAGGCGTGTAAGCGCGTACAGGAAGGCGTAGCGGGGCATCACTGCTGCGCCTTCCATGAAAATGGCAAACGCACGCATGAAAATGTATCAAGCAAGGACGGCAAGCAAAGCAAGACAATAAGGGAAAACAACCTGATACCAAGCGGCCACCAAAAAACAGAGCCGCTGGCCAGAAGAGGAGACACTTCGCATCATGCATCTGCATCATGACTGCGCGCCGCGTGCGGCCGCGCCCACCAATGGTCATCGGAGAGGTGCGCCATGCTAGGCAACTTCATCGGTGTGCTCTTCGACGGCATCGCCTACGGCAGCCTCTTGTTCCTCATCAGCGTGGGCCTGTCGGTGACCATGGGCATGATGAACTTCATCAACCTGGCGCATGGCGCCTTCGCCATGCTGGGCGGCTATGTCTGCGTGACGTTGCTCAATCGCATGGGCGTTCCCTTCCTGGCCACGCTGCCGCTGGCCTTCCTGGCGGCGGCCATCGTCGGCCTGGTGCTGGAACGCTCGCTGTATCGCCGTCTCTACAAGGCCAGCCACCTGGACCAGGTGCTGTTTTCCATCGGCCTGACCTTCATGGCCGTGGCCGGTGCCACCTGGCAATGGGGCCCGACCCAGCAACCGGTGGTGCTGCCGGACTGGCTGCGCGGGCAGGTATCGCTGCTCGGTCTGGACGTGGGGGCCTATCGCGTGTTCCTGATCGGGGTGGTGGTGATCGTCACCGTGGCGTTGGGATTGCTGATCGAACGTACCCGTTTCGGCGCGCAGATTCGCGCTGCGGTGGATAACCAGGTGGCGGCAGCCGGCCTGGGCATCAACGTCAGCCGTGTGTTCAGCCTGACCTTCGCCCTGGGTTCCGGGCTGGCCGGCCTGGGCGGCGGCTTGGGCATCGACGTGCTGGGGCTGGACCCGAGCTTCCCGGTCAAGTACATGGTCTACTTCCTGCTGGTGGTGGCCGTGGGCGGTGCCGGTACCATCAAGGGTCCGCTGCTGGCGGCCATCCTGCTGGGCGTGTTCGATGTGGCCGGCAAGTACTACGTGCCGGAAATCGGCGCCTTCGTCATCTATGGCCTGATGGTAGTGCTGCTGATCCTGTTCCCGGCCGGCCTGATGCGGAGGCGTGGATGAGCATCGTCAACTCGACTCCTACCCCGTTACCCGCCGCCGTGCGCACCGGAAAGCCCGCCATGAAGCCTGCCCTGCATCTGCCCAACGACCGCTGGAAGCCGCTGGAAATCGTGTTCTGGCTGCTGCCGGTGGCCGCTTATTTCCTTTTCCCGGATTACCTCGTGCTGATCAGTCAGGTCATGATCGTGGGCCTCTTTGCGCTCTCGCTGGACCTGATCCTGGGCTATGCCGGCATCGTCTCGCTGGGTCATGCCGCCTTCTTCGGCCTGGGAGCTTACACCGCTGGCCTGCTGGCCGCGCATGGCTGGGGCGAACCCCTCAGCGGCCTGTTGCTGGCGGCGCTGGTGGCGGCTATCGGCGGTTTTCTGGTCAGCTTCCTGGTGGTGCGCGGGGCCGACCTGACGCGCCTGATGGTCACGCTGGGCATCGGCCTGATGCTGTTCGAGGCGGCCAACAAGGCGGCCTTCATCACTGGCGGAGTCGATGGTCTGTCCGGCATGGTGATGGACAAGATCTTCGGCGTCTTCGAATTCGACCTGACCGGGCGGGTGGCCTATGTCTACAGCCTTGCGGTGCTGTTCCTGCTGTTCGTGGTGTTGCGGCGCCTGGTCAATTCACCCTTCGGTCTGGGCCTGCGCGGCATTCGCGAAGGCGCGCGCCGGATGCCGGCCATCGGCGCCGATGTCAATCGGCGCCTGGTGGTGATCTTCACGGTGGCCGCCGCCGTGGCCGGTGTGGCCGGGGCCTTGCTGGCGCAGACCACGCAGTTCGTGGGGCTGGATGTGCTGGGCTTTCCGCGCTCGGCCGAGCTGCTCATCATCCTGGTGCTGGGTGGCACCGGTCGCCTCTATGGCGGCCTGGTGGGAGCACTGGTCTACATGCTGGCGCAGGATTATCTGTCCGGTCTCGATCCGGCCTACTGGCAATTCTGGATCGGCCTGTTGCTGATCGTCATCGTGCTGTTCGCCCGCGGCGGTCTGCTCGGTGGCTTGGTGCTGCTGCGTGACAAGTTCTTCAAGGGAGGCCGCGCATGAACCCCACTTCAAGCACCGCAGACACCACACTGCGCACCGAAAACCTCTCCAAGCGCTGGGGCAGTTTCGTGGCCAACAGCGAGGTTTCGCTCACCTTCACGCCGGGCGCGCGTCATGCGCTGATCGGTCCCAACGGGGCGGGCAAGACCACCTTCATCAACCTCTTGACGGGCGGCTTTGCCCCCAGCAGTGGCAAGGTCTGGTTCGGCGGTGAAGACATCACGGCGCTGGCGCAGTACGAACGCGTCAAGCGCGGCATGACGCGTACCTTCCAGATCAATACCCTGTTCGCCGGTCTCACCGTGCTGGAGTCGGTGGTGCTGGCCATCCAGGAGCGGCGTGGACTGCAATACAAGTGGTACCAGACCGTGGCCAGCCAGACCGAGGTGGTGGATGAAGCCATGGCCTTGCTGGTCTCGCTCAAGCTGGAGCAGGAAGCCGACAGCCTCACCCGCAGCCTGGCCTATGGCAAGCAGCGTCTGGTGGAGATCGCACTAGCCCTGGCCACCCGGCCCAAGGTCTTGCTGCTGGACGAACCGGCCGCCGGTATCCCTGCGGCCGAGAGTCGCGAACTCTTCGAGGTGATTGCGCAATTGCCGCGCGATGTCACCATCGTCTTCATCGAGCACGACATGGGGCTGGTATTCCGTTTCGCCGAACGCATCACCGTGCTGGTGGGCGGCAAGGTGCTGGTGGAAGGCACGCCGGCCGAGATTGCGGCCGACCAGCGGGTCAAGGAAGTCTATCTCGGGGAGGCTGAACATGCCTGAGTTGCTGGCACTGGACAAGGTGACCGCCGGTTATGGCGAGTCCATCGTACTGGAAGACGTGTCCTTCGTGATGCACGAAGGCGAGAGCCTGGCCCTGCTGGGCCGCAACGGCGTGGGCAAGACCAGCCTGCTCATTACACTCATGGGCTTGACCCGGATGCATGGCGGCAGCATTCGCTGGCGCGGCGGCGACATCGTGCGCGTACCCACCCACAAGCGCGCCCATGCCGGCCTGGGCTGGGTACCGCAGGAGCGGTTCATGTTTCCCTCGCTGTCGGTAGAAGAACACCTGACGGTGGTGGAACGCGGCGGCAAGTGGGATCTGAAAAAGATCTATGAAATCTTCCCGCGCCTGCACGAACGCCGCCACAACATGGGCAACCAGCTCTCCGGTGGCGAGCAGCAGATGCTGGCCATTGCACGCGCCCTGATGGTCAGCCCCAGCATCCTGCTGTTGGATGAACCGATGGAGGGATTGGCGCCGATCATCGTGCAGGAATTGCTCAAGGTGATCCGCCGCCTGGTCAGCGACGAAGGCATGTCGGTGATCGTGGTGGAGCAACATGCACGGATGGCTTTGTCACTGACCCAGCGCGCCATCGTGCTCGATCGTGGACGCATCGTCCATGCTTCCGATAGCCAGAGCCTGCTGGCCGATGGCGAGAAGCTGGATCGGCTGGTGGCGGTGGCCTGAGTTTTTCTTCCGCCTTGGCTTCAACCTTACTTTTCTAGCGATCCTCTTGTGCACAGTCTTGCTGATGGCGTCGATGTCCTGGCGCCAGCGTGCGCAGGCGGCTGGTTTCCTCCGCACCTTGCCTGACGATGGTGTCGGACCTGGGCCAGGCCATCAGGTCGAGTATCCCGCCCACGGTGACGTGCTGCTGCTGGCCGTGCAGGATCTTCAGCACCGGGCGCGTCAGGTCGGCCGGATTCTGGCGGATCACCAGGCCGGCGACACCCGACTCCAGCCGCACCAACGAACCTACCGGATAGATGCCCAGTGTCTTGACGAAGGCCAGTAGCAACGTGCGGTCGAAATGGCCCTCCCAGTTGGCCATCTGGTACAGGGCTTCGGCCGGATCCCAGCCATGCTTGTAGGGACGTTCCGAGGTCAGCGCATCATAGACATCGCAGATGGCCGTCATGCGTGCATACAGCGTGATGGACGCAGCCGGCAGCGCATCGGGATAGCCGCGCCCGTCCAGGCGTTCATGGTGATGGCGACAGACATCGCAGGCATACGCCGGGATGTCGGGGTTCTGGATCAGGTATTGGTAGCCCAGTTCCGGGTGCTGCTTGATCAGGCTGAATTCTTCAGCGGTCAGCTTGCCCGGCTTGTTGAGAATGTCATCGGCGATGAAGGCCTTGCCGACATCATGCAGGTAGCCGCTCAACCCCGCCTCGCGGCAGGCCGACTCGCTCAATCCCAGGGTCCGGCCCAAGGCCACCATCAGTGCGCAGACCGCCACCGAATGCAGGTAGGTGTATTCATCATTGAGCTTGAGGCGCAGCACACTGAGCAATGCAGTCGGCTCGTGCAGCACCGAACAGGCGATCTCTTCCACCAGTGCCACGCACTGCTCCAATTGCAGCACCTTACCCAGACGAGCCCCGCTGAAGACGCTGCGGGTCACCTCCCGTGCATGTTCACGCAAGGTGATGGCGGCCGTCAGGGCCGGGTCTTCCGGCGTTGCTTGCGGGCAGGCAGTCGATGCGGCTTCTTCTGGTTTTTCGTGTTCTTCTGCGGCGCACAGGGGGGCCACGCAGGCCACGTCCAGTCCACGGGAAATATCGATCCAGCAATAGGCGATGCCGCTGGCTTGCGCCTGTTGCAGATCGCTCTCGCGCTTGAGCAGGAAGCGCTTCTTCCAGAAGGGATGGTCGATCCAGGCGGCTTCGAAACCGCAGAAGTACATCCCTAGGACCAGGTCTGCGACGTTGATCTTCTTGAGCATGTTCAATGAACGCATTTCATCAATAGGCGAGAGTGCGAGCCAGTCCCGTCCTGTGGAAGACACGGGTGCCGGCCAGCGTGACGCACCATGGAAAACCGGACGCTCAGATCCTTATCAGAGCGCTGATCTGTTCAGTGAGAGGCGGATCGCGCATTGCACTGGCCGGGGAGGGCGGATTGCACCAGATGGCTTGTACCGTGCAGTTTTCGCAGAATGCCAGGGTATTCCCGGGTGGAAAGTTGCTGCGCGTAATCATACCGCCCTGATTTTTTTTGAGAATCCGTTAAGTGCGAATAACGTTTATTTGAAATTGGAATTGGTATCCGTTTTCGGGCGCGGTATGTTCGGCATCTTTTCATGTGGGGAGTTCAGGGGACATGGCCAATTTCGATCTCAACCTGTTGCCGATTGCCTTGGCGATCTTCGAGGAGCGTAGCGTGAGTGCGGCCGCCAGAAGACTCGATATGAGCCAGCCAGCAGTCAGCGTGGCCCTCAACAAACTGCGTTCTGCCCTGGGGGATCCCTTGTTCGTGAAGACCGGCAGCGGTATGCAACCTACGCCCCGCGCGTACACGCTCATCGATCCGACCCGCGAGATCCTGCAACGGGTGCAGGCCGAAGTGCTGGCCAGCCAACAGTTCACGCCGGCTACCACCACCAGGCGTTTCGTGCTGGCACTGTCCGACATCGGCGAACTGATGCTCTTGCCCAGGCTGCTGGCACGCCTTCGCGATGAAGCGCCCCACGCTTCGGTGGCCACCGTGACGATGGCGCCGGACGATCTGGTGGTGGCGCTGGAGAGTGGCGAGGTCGATCTGGCCATCGGCTATTTCCCGGACCTCAAGAAACGTAATTTCTTCCAGCAGCGCCTGTTCTCGCAGGATTTCGTCTGCCTGCTGCGCGCCGATCATCCCTTGTTGGCGCAGAAGATCAGCCTGGATCATTTCCTGGACATGGGGCATATCGTGATCAAGGCCGAAGGTCGGGATGAGCCCATGTGCGAGCGCTTCCTGCTGCGTCGGAAGATCCGACGTCGGGTGGTCTTGTCCACCTCGCACTGCATGGCCATTCCATTGTTGATCGCCTCCTCCGACCTGATCGCTACCGTACCGCGCGGCTTCGGCGAATTCGTGACGCGGGTATCCAATGTCAGGTTGGTCGAACCGGGCTTCGAGATGCCATCGCTGGACCTGAAGCAGCACTGGCATCGCAAGTATCACAAGGATGGCAGCAATGCCTGGCTGCGCGCATTGACGGTGGCCATGTTTCCATTCGGAACGGAGCCGATGCCGCCTCAGTCCTCGTCGCAGCGGTCGTCCTGCAACTTGGCCAGTGGCGCCCGGCTGTGAGGATTGTTGAGGTGCACCAGCTTATCGAGCAGCAGCATGAACTGTTGCTGCTCGGCTTCCTCCAGCGGCGCCAGGATGCGCTTGCGCAGGCGCTGCAGACCAGGGATCAGTTCCTGCAGCAGGCGCTCGCCCTCCGGCGTGATGCGCAGCGCCCGCTGGCGACGGTTGTGCGGAATCACTTCGCGCACCAGCAAGCCCTTTTCCTCCAGCCGCGCGCAGACCGTGGCGCCGGTGGAGGTATCGATGGCCACCAGGCCGGCCAGCCGCACCTGGTCGATGCCCGGGTGATTGGAGAGCATCCGCAGGATGGCGTATTGCACCGGGGTAATGACGCCGCCGATTTCGTCATGGAAGATCGATACTGAAATCTGCTGGGCCCGTCGTAACAGGTGGCCGGGGTGTTCGTAGAGGTCGATCAACTGGCTTTCGTCGGCGCTGTGCGGGGTAGTGGACATGGTCGATACGGTTGGGCGGCAAACCGGCAGTGTAAGGTCCGTCAGGTTTTGCCTCAATGAATTGATGCAACGCGCAATGAAAAAACTCCGCCAGCGCGTTTACTTGCGCGGCAGATTGACGGATACTTTTCCATACATTCAGTGTACTGAATATTAAAACAAGAAAATGTGAGACCCGACAGGATCTGGATCAACAGAACTGCGGAAACCAACAAGCTGGAGCAAGCCCATCAATTGGATGGCACAGACCGCGCAGGGCCTGTGCCGATTGAGGAATTCACCTAAGAGGAGACCGTCATGTTCCCCAAGAATGCCTGGTACGTCGCCTGCACTCCCGACGAAATCGAAAGCAAGCCCCTCGGTCGCCAGATCTGCGGCGAGAAGATCGTGTTCTATCGTGGCGCCGAAGGCAAAGTGGCCGCTGTCGAGGATTTCTGCCCGCATCGCGGTGCGCCTCTGTCGCTGGGCTTCGTGCGCGAAGGCCAGTTGGTATGCGGCTATCACGGCCTGGAGATGGGTTGCGACGGCCACACCCGCAACATGCCCGGCCAACGCGTGCGCGGTTTCCCCTGCATCCGCAGCTTCCCGGTGGTGGAGCGCTATGGCTTCATCTGGGTCTGGCCGGGTGACAAGGAACAGGCCGACCCGGCCCGGATCCATCACCTGGAATGGGCCGACAACCCTGAGTGGGCCTATGGCGGCGGCCTCTATCACATCAATGC
>NZ_BADI01001009.1:0-988 GCF_000333555.1 Herbaspirillum sp. B65
CAGGGTACTCATCAGGCGTTGCTCGCGGGTGGTGAAGCCCGGCAGGTCGGCATTGGCGATCATGTAGGCCGAATGCTTGTGGTAACCGGTGGGCGAAACCACCAGGCCGGTCTCATGCAGCAGCGAGCTCCAGTGGAGATAGCGGGCATAGGAATCGGTGGCCGGCTTCAACAGTTGGAAGAAACCCAGCGCGGTATCGGCCACGCCGTGAGCGCGGGCGGCATCGACATGGAAGCGGCGCGCGAATTCTTCCACCGAACGGTCGCGGCGGTCGGCCTTGGTGGCGCGCAACTGCAAGTCCCACATCACGCCCATGCGCAAGCCGGCTTCCACCGGGGTGATGACCTCGATGCCGAACTCCTGCATGAAACCGATGAGCACCGCCAGGCCGCCCATGATGACGCCGGCGCGGTCGGGCTTCATGCCATCCAGGGCAATCTGGCTGACGTGGCCGAAATCGATCAGGCGCTGCATCAGGTCGGCCAGGCTGGGCAGGCTGATGCGGCCGTCGCCCATGTGGTTGCGGCCGATGGTGTCGGCAATGGCGCGCATGGTGCCCGAAGAACCATAGACATTGACGCTGGCGGCATCGAAGCTGAACAGATGCACGGCATCTTCCACATGCGAGCGCGCCGAGATGATGGCGCGCTCGAAGGCCGCTGCCGTGATGGCGCCATCAGGGAAGAAGGCCAGGCTCTGGTTGACGGTGCCGATGCCGAAGGATTCGACGTGGCGGATATGTTCGCCCAGGCCGCGAATGACTTCGGTGGAACCGCCACCGATGTCGATGACCATGCGTTCTTCACCAGCATCGGCCAGCACGCCGGCCACGCCCATGTAGATCAGACGGCCCTCTTCCTCACCGGAAATGATCTCGACCGGATAGCCGATGGCGCGCTCCAGTTCCGGCAGCAGGTCGGCGGCATTCTTGGCTACGCGCAAGGTATTGGTGGCCACACCCGCACTGCGGTCAGCGGATAGTCGCGCA
>NZ_BADI01001008.1:0-963 GCF_000333555.1 Herbaspirillum sp. B65
CGCAGCCAGCCGCTGAACTGATCCGATATCGCTGCACCGGCCTGGTGGCAAACCAGGCAATGAGTAAGATCTGTTCATACGATGCATGAAAAAACGCCCGCAGAAGCCATCTGCGGGCGTTTTTCTTCATATAGCCGCCAAAAAACACCTTAGCGCCGGTCTCCATCGGCATCCGCTACCGCAAACAGTTGCGGCAATTGCTCATCCATGACGATCTTGAGCCAGCGTTCACCCACGCCGACGTTGCCCAGGTTGCCGCTCCACAGGATGTGGGCGGGGGTCTTGTTCTTGCCGCCCTGGGAATGCACCACCAGCACCCGGCCGTGGAACTTGCCGGCCAGTTCCGAAAACAGTTTACGGGTTTCGGCAAAGCCGTCGCGCTGGGTACGGAAGAAGGAGTGCTTGGGCGGCGGTCCGAAGGGATTGGCATCGCTGAAGAAGACTATGGCCGCGCTCTTCATTCAAGGCGGCAAAGGCGAACGAGGTGCTGTAGCCAGTGTGCGGTTGACGATGAGCCTATCCTCGAATTCATTGTTGCGCCCGCCATCGAGCAGGAAATGATTGTTATCGTCCGGCAGGTTGACGGTGGCAAAGAGCACATTGCCGATTTCCCAACGGGTGTTTTCGGCATAGCTGCGGAACTTGCTTGTGAGCGACTGGCGCATCAACGGCAGGGGGATGGTGCCCAGCGAGAATTCACCGGCGTACAAGATATCCCTCATGCGCGACAGGCGTTCTATGGCGTCGGATCGGTTTTCACGATCACGTGAGGTGATCCAGTCACTGCCGGCCAGCGACATGAACATGCTGTTCTGCGCCTGCCACAGCAGCTCGTGAAGATTATTGGATAGACTATCCTCACAACCCTCGCAGGGCGACTTGATGCCATTGACCACCACTAAGGCCAGGTTGTCGGCATCAGTTTCTGTCAGTGACTGGCGCATGCTGTCTTCTCGCTTGGCG
>NZ_BADI01001007.1:0-9376 GCF_000333555.1 Herbaspirillum sp. B65
TGCCGGCTCGTCACGGTCGTCTTCACAAGTTGAAACAACCGGTGGTGCTGGGCTATATCGTGGCCGGCGTCATTATCGGCCCGCATACTCCGCCCTACGACCTGATCCAGGATGAGAAGACCGTGCATATCCTCTCGGAGCTGGGCGTGATCTTTCTGCTGTTCTCGCTGGGGCTGGAATTCAGTCTCAAGAAGCTGGCCAAGGTCGGTGCCACCGCCTTCATCGGCGCTGCTGCCGAAATCCTGCTGATGATCTGGATCGGTTACGAGATCGGTCTCTACTTCGGCTGGAAGCGGATGGACGCCATCTTCCTGGGCGCCATGCTGGCCGTGTCCTCCACCACCATCATCGTCAAGGCCTTGAACGAGCTGGGCATGAAGAACGAGAAGTTCGCCCAGATCATCTTCGGCATCCTGATTGTCGAGGATATCCTGGCCATCGGCATGATCGCGCTGCTCTCGGGGGTAGCCACCAGCGGTTCGGTGGACTCCACCGAAGTCTTCACTACGGTAGGCAAGCTGGTGCTGTTCATGACGGTCTCGCTGGTGGTGGGCATCCTGGCGGTGCCGCGCCTGCTGGCGTTCATCGCCCGCTTCAAGAGCGACGAAATGTTGCTGGTGGCGGTGCTGGGCGTGCTGTTCGGCTTCTGCCTGCTGGTGATGAAGCTGCAATACAGCGTGGCGCTGGGGGCCTTCCTGGTGGGCGCGGTGATGGCCGAGGCGCGCCAGTTGCATCGCATCGAACGCCTGGTCGAGCCGATCCGCGACATGTTCTCGGCCATCTTCTTCGTGGCCATCGGCCTGCTGTTCGATCCCAGCGTGCTGGTCAAGTACTGGATGCCGATCACCGTCATCACCCTGGCCGTGGTCTTCGGCAAGCTCATCAGTTGCGGCCTGGGCACCTTCTTGGCCGGGCAGGGCGGGCGCACGCCCATGCGCGTAGGCATGGGGCTGGCGCAGATCGGCGAGTTCTCTTTTATCATCGCCGCGCTGGGTCAGAGCCTCAAGGTCACCAGCGACTTCCTCTATCCCATCGTGGTGGCGGTTTCGGCGGTCACCGCCTTGCTCACGCCTTATCTCATCAAGGCCGCCGATCCGCTCTCGGCCAAGGCGGTCACGCTGGTGCCGGCGCGTGTGTCGGGTTTGCTGGGCATGTATTCGCGCTGGCTGGAAAGCCTGCAACCTACCGGCGACCGGGCTGAGTTGACACGCATCATCCGCCGTATCCTGATGCAGGTGATGGTCAACCTGGCGCTGGTGATCGCGGTGTTCCTGGCCGGCGCCTTCTTCGTCGATGGCCTGTCGCGCCAGCTCTCGGCCTGGACGCCCGATCCAGACGTGCAGAAGGCCATCATCTGGGGCTGTGCGCTGGTGCTGTCGTTGCCCTTCCTGATCGCCACCTATCGCAAGCTGCAGGCGCTGTCGATGCTGTTGGCCGAGGTCAGCGTCAAGCCCGAGTTCGCCGGAGCGTATACTTCGGGGGTGCGCAAGATCGTCTCGGAGGTCTTGCCCATCATGTCCATCGTCGGCATCATGCTGCTGATCTTCGTGTTGAGCGCCAGTATCCTGCCGCCCCTGAACCTGCTGGCCTTCGTGCTGGCGGCCGCTGCCGGGCTGTTGTGGTTGCTGTGGAGCAAGCTGGTCAAGCTGCATTCCCGCTTGCAGATCGCGCTTTTCGAGACGCTGGATGAGCAACCGGATGATGCGCACTGATGCGCATTGATGTGCCTTCATCCCGTTCATTGCGAATTTATTCGTTTCCGGTTAGCGGAAACCAGGGCTTATTCAAGTTGGACTTTACGTTGGACTCTACGTTGGACTCATACACAATCATGACTCAAGACGAACTCAAGCAGGCAGTCGCCAAGGCGGCCATCGACTACGTGGTCGATGGCGAAATCATCGGTGTGGGCACCGGCTCCACAGCCAATTTCTTCATCGATGAGCTGGGCAAGATCAAGCACCGCATCAAGGGCGCGGTGGCCTCCTCCGAAGCCACCGCCGAACGCCTGCGTTCGCACGGCATCACCGTGTTCGATCTCAACGAGGTCGAGACCATGCCGGTGTATATCGATGGCGCCGACGAAATCAATGGTGCCGGCGCCATGATCAAGGGCGGTGGTGCTGCGCTCACGCGCGAGAAGATCGTGGCGTCGGTGGCGCAGAAGTTCGTCTGCATCGCCGATGGCTCCAAGCTGGTCGAGGTGCTGGGCAAGTTCCCGCTGCCGGTGGAAGTGATCCCGATGTCGCACGCCGTGGTGGCCCGCAAGCTGGCCGCACTGGGTGGTCAGCCGCGCCTGCGTCTGAAGGATGGCCAGCCGCTGGTGACCGACAACGGTTGCTACATCATCGACCTGCTGGGCCTGTCCATCACCGATCCGGCCGACATCGAAGACAAGATCAACAACATCGTCGGCGTGGTCACCAATGGCCTGTTTGCGCGCCAGGGGGCCAATGTCTGCCTGCTGGGCACGGCCGAGGGTGTCAAGAAGCTGGAGTTCTGAGGCGAGCGGTTGGTATTTGCTTCAATCAAAAATGGCCGTGTCTGCGTGACACGGCCATTTTTTTGTCCATCAGCGCTGTGCGGCCTTGGCCGCATCGCGTGCCATCACCACCGTCATGCGCGCCGGGTCTATGTACTTGCGCACGGCTGCATTCAATTGCGCCAGCGTCAGGTCGGCCAGCTTCAGGTCCAACTGCTGCTGCCACAGGAAGCTGCGGTCCAGGTTCAGCAGAGCGGTCCAGCCGGTGGCCATGCCGCCGTCGCTGCTACGCTGCTGGTTGCGCTGTTGCAGGATGCCGGACTTGGCGCGCGACAATTCATCCTCGCTAAAGCCATCCTTGACCAGGCGCTCGAGTTCTTCGCGCACGGCGGCATCGACCTTGTCCATGTTCTGTGGGGCGGCGATGGCATAGATGCCGATGTAACCAGCGTCGCTGATGGCACCGATCTGCAGACTGCTATCGACGCTGTAGGAAAGCCCATCCTGCTGTCGTAGGCGATCGCCCAGGCGCGACTTCAGGCTGGATGCACCCAGTAGATAATTGGCCACGACCAGCGCCGCATAGTCGGGGTCATCATCACGCAGGCGCAGATTCTGGCGCGCCAGGTAGACGCCGTTTTCCTTGTCGGGGGTATCGATGAGGATGCGCTCGGGCGCGATATCGGACCAGGTGCGCAGGATGCGCGCATAAGGCGCGGCGCTGGACCAGCCGGCGAAGGCCTGGTCGATGGCGCTGCGTGTGGCTTGGGCGTCGAAGTCGCCGACGATGGCCACTTCACCATGCGAGGCGCCATAGAAGCGGCGATGGAAGGCCTGGACCTGTTCCAGCGTGACCGCCTGCACGGCGGCAATGCGCTCGTCCAGCGTGCGCGCGGCGCGCCAGTCGCCGGCCGGGTAATGCTCGAAGTGCAGTTGCAGCGCTTCGGCGGCGCGTGCATCAGGTTGCTTGCGGGTGGCTTCCAGCGCGGCCACGGTTTCATTTTTCAATTGTGCAAATTCGGCCGGGTCCAGGCGCGGATGACGCAATACCTCTCCCGCCAGGGCGATGGCCGCGGTCAGGTTCTCACGGGTGGTCTGGAAACGATAGACGTTGCCGTTGATCTTCAGACGCGTGAATTCATCGGCCAACTGGCGGCGATCCAGTGTGCTGGTGCCGCGCATGAGCATGGCCGCGGTCAGCTGGGCCACGGCGCGCTGGCCGAAGAGGCTGTCGGCATCCCCGAACTCCAGGTTCATGCTCACCGAGACCGTCTGCCCGCGTGACTGTTTGGGCAGCAGTGCCAGCTTCAGGGCGGCGTGCGGTGGCTGTCCAGGGGCGATGCGGGTGGTGCGCTGTTCGATGTTGCCCGGTGCCGGATCGAAGGCTTCGCCGGCAGCGATGGGCGCGCGCGGCTGGTATTGCGCCAGCAATGCGTCCACGCTGGGCGCGGGTGGTATCTCGGCGCGTTGCGGATGATCTTCCGGGAGATACAGGCCGACGGTACGGTTATCGCGGCAGAAGTACTTGCCTGCGGCGGCGGCAATGTCGGCGCTGCTCAAGCGCTGTTCCAGGTCGCGTTCGATGAAGAGCAGGCGCCAGTCGCCGCGTGCAATGGCATTGGACATGGCTACCGCCATCTGCTGCGGATTGTTCTGCAGGGTCTCGAAGTTGTTGGCGCTTTCGCGGCGCAGACGCGCCATTTCCTCGGCCGTGGGCGGGTTGCTGCTGAAGGATTCCACGGTGGCGATCATGGCTTGCTTGACCGGTTCGATATCGGCCCCGGCCTTGAGCTTGGCGACGATGAGCTGCAAGCCCGGCGCATAGCCGGCCAGCGGCATCGCATAGACTTCGGTGGCCAGTCCGGTTTGCACCAGCGACTTGTGCAGGCGGCCATTGGGGGTGTCGGTCAGGATGTCGCTGGCAAAGGAGAGCGCGGTGGCATCCGGGTGCAAGGCGGAGGGCATCTTGTAGCCCAGCGCCACCAGTTGCAGGTCGCCGCGGCGGCGGATCGTGAACTGGCGCTCACCGTCCTGGGTCGGCTCCACGGTCCAGAATGCGGGCAGCTTGCGCTTGGGCCTGGGCAGCCGACCGAAACTCTGGTTGACCCATTGCAGTACCTGGCCTGGCTCGAACTTGCCGGCGATGATCAGCACGGCGTTGTCGGGCTGGTAGTAGGTGCGATAGAAGGCTTGCAGGTTCTCGATGCGCACGTTCTCGATATCGCTGCGCGCGCCGATGGGGCTGTGGCCATAGCTGTGCCAGTCGTAGGTCACGCTTTGCATACGCTTTAGCATCACGCGCGCGGGCGAGCTTTCACCGGCTTCGTATTCGTTGCGCACTACTGTCATTTCGCTATCGAGATCCTTGCGCGCGATCTTCGAATTGACCATGCGGTCGGCTTCCATGGCGATGGCCCATTGCAGGTTGTCGTGGCCGGCCTGGAAGCTTTCGTAGTAGTTGGTGCGGTCCAGCGAGGTGGTGCCGTTGAAGTTCATGCCGCGCTTGCTGAACTCCTGCGGGATCGCCGGATGTTGCGGCGAGCCCTTGAACATCAGGTGTTCCAGCAGATGCGCCATGCCGGTCTCGCCATAGTTCTCGTGGCGCGAGCCGACCAGATAGGTGATGTTGACGGTCACCGTGGGCTTGGAGTCATCGGGCAGCAGCAGCAGCTTGAAGCCATTGGCAAAGTGGTATTCGCTGATGCCCTCGGCGCTGGGGCCGGCACTCACGCCGGCTGGCAGCGCCAGGGTCGAGGTGGCCGCCTGCGAGGCGGGCGCGGCGAGGATGAAGCCGAAGCTGACGGACAGGATGGCAAGGCGCAGATGACGCAAGGACAAGATGAGCTCCAGCAGGAAGTCGGAATCGGAGCCGGCATTGTAGCGCCAGCCAGAGAGGCAGAAGAGGCAGAATCAACACCGCAAAACAAACGCCGCCGTGGCGAACCAGGGCGGCGTGGGTAGCAGTACTGCGCGGGGCGATTACTCGCTGGGCGGCGGCACGTAGCCGGCGGCCGCATCGGCGCCTTCGCCGAAGAAATGTTTTTCCATCTGCGCCGCCAGGTACTTGCGGGCGCGGGCGTCGGCCAGCATCAGGCGGTTTTCATTGACCAGCATGGTCTGGTGCTTGAGCCAGGCGGCCCAGGCTTCCTTGGAGACACTTTCATATATGCGTTTACCCAGCTCGCCCGGATAGGGCGGAAAATCCAGGCCTTCTGCTTCTTTGTTCAGTTTGATGCAATGGACCATGCGTGCCATGTCGATTCCTTGGTTCGTTAAGGTGGAGCTCGTTGGTCGTGGCCGGCCCTGCGATCGGTGTCAGCGGTTGAGCCTGCTCACGTCCTGACGAAAATTCAATACAGGTTCTTGATCAATACCTGCGACTTGCGTTGCCAGTTGTAGATCTGCTGGCGATCCTGCGGCAGGTCGTTCACGCCTGCCAGCACGAAGCCGCGCTTCAAGAACCAGTGCGAGGTGCGGGTGGTGAGCACGAAGAGCTTGGTCAGCCCGGCTTCGCGGGCGCGGGTCTCGATGTGCTTCAGGATACGGTCGCCGTCGCCCTGGCCTTGCACTTCCGGGTTCACGGTCAGGCAAGCCATCTCGCCCATCCTTTCCTTGGGGAAGGGATAGAGGGCGGCACAGCCGAAGATGACGTTGTCGTGCTCGATCACCGAGAAGTAGTGGATTTCGCGCTCGATCAGTTCGCGACCGCGCTTGACCAGGGTGCCATCGGCTTCCAGCGGTTCGATCAGCTTCAGGATGCCGCCCACGTCCTCGATGGTGGCCTGGCGCAGGCTTTCCAGGTTTTCGTAGGTGACCATGGTGCCCACGCCATCGTGGGTGAACAGTTCCAGCAAGGCCGAACCATCGGTGGAGAAGGGCACGATGTGGGCGCGCGAGACGCCGGCATTGCAGGCTTTGACCACGCTGGCCAGGTAGAAGGCGGCGTCCGAGGGCAGGAAACCGGCCGACAGTACGGCCTCGGCCTGGTGCGAGGACAGCTCGCGGATTTCGGCGCCGGCTGCGTCCTTCATCAGCGGCGTTTCCGACAGGAAGATCAGCTTTTCGGCGCGCAGCGCGATGGCGGCCGACACGGCCACGTCTTCCATGGTCAGGTTGAAGGCTTCCCCGGTGGGCGAGAATCCCAGCGGCGAGAGCAGCACGATGCCGCCCGCATTCATGATGGGCTGGATCACATCGGCGGCGATCTTGCGCACCACGCCGGTCAGTTGCAGGTCCACGCCATCGATCACCCCCATGGGGCGGGCCGTGACGAAGTTGCCGGAGATTACGCGGATGGCCGAATGCGCCATGGGCGTATTGGGCAAGCCCTGGCTGAAGGCGGCCTCGATGTCCAGGCGCAGCTCGCCGGCGGCTTCCTTGGCGCATTCCAGGGCGGCGCTGTCGGTCACCCGCAGGCCATTCTGGAAGCGCGCCTCGACATTGCGCAGCGCCAGCTGTTCGGCCACCTGCGGGCGCGAGCCATGCACCACCACTACGCGGATGCCCAGCGCGTGCAGCAGCGAGAGATCCTGGGCCAGGACTTGCAAGCCGCCGGCCGTGACCAGCTCACCCGGGAAGGCGACCACGAAGGTCTTGCCGCGGAAGGCGTGGACATAGGGCGCGACGGAGCGCAGCCAGTTGACGAATTCGGTCTGTTTTTCCATGTCGCGCATTATAACCAGCGTCGCGCCCGGGCGTAGGCTTGCGGGCCGGTTCGGGGCAGATTTCTTGTGCAGATGTTGCAAACCGGAGCCAGTGCGCCGGCCAGCGTGCCGCCAAGCCTGCACCATCGGCCGAGCAGCCGCCTGCAGCCTGACCGGGCGGGCGGTGGCAGGTATAATGTCGGCCTCATGTCCGTTACCAAAGCACCCAACACTCCCCCTGGCGCTCAGCCGCAGCAGACCCAGACCCCGCAACAGGATCGTGGACGTGGCCCGCGCGAGCCGCGTGCTGCCCGCCGCGCCGAGGCCGCGCCGCCAGTGCGCAATCCGCTGCCTCCGGTGACCTTCCCGGAAGAGCTGCCGGTCTCCGGCCGCCGTCACGAAATCGCCGAGGCACTGCGCCGGCACCAGGTCATCATCGTCAGCGGCGAGACCGGTTCCGGCAAGACTACCCAGCTCCCCAAGATCTGCCTGGAACTGGGCCGTGGCGCCAAGGGCTTGATCGGCCACACCCAGCCACGCCGTATCGCCGCCTCTTCCACCGCCAAGCGCATCGCCCAGGAATTGAATTCGCCACCGGGCGAACTGGTGGGCTACAAGGTCCGCTTCAACGACACCCTGTCCAAGGGCGCCTGGATCAAGCTGATGACTGATGGCATCCTGCTGGCCGAGACCCAGACCGATCCGCTCTTACGCCAGTACGACACCATCATCATCGACGAGGCGCATGAACGCAGCCTCAACATCGACTTTCTGCTGGGCTATCTGAAGCAGTTGCTGCCCAAGCGTCCCGACCTGAAGATCATCATCACCTCAGCCACCATTGACGCCGACCGCTTCGCCCGCCATTTCGGGCAAGAGCTCAAGGGCGAGCTGGTGCCGGCGCCGGTGATCGAGGTTTCCGGCCGCCTGTATCCAGTGGAAATCCGTTATCGCCCCATCGACAATGCCGACCGCAGCGGCGTCTCTACCGAAGTGGCGCAAGCCCGTGCGCGTGCCGAAGGCCGCGCCAGCCAGGCCCAGAAGGACCGCGAACAGCGCGACCTGATGGATGCCGTGGTCGATGCCGTGGATGAACTGGCGCGCATCGGTTCGGGCGATGTGCTGGTGTTCCTACCGGGCGAGCGCGAGATTCGCGACGCCGCCGAAGCGCTGCGCAAGCATCATCCCCCCCATGTGGAAATCCTGCCGCTGTTTGCGCGCCTGTCGGCGCAGGAGCAGGAGCGCGTCTTCAAGACCAGCAACGCCCGTCGCATCGTGCTGGCCACCAATGTGGCGGAAACTTCACTGACCGTGCCCGGGATCCGCTATGTGGTCGATGCCGGTCTGGCGCGGGTGAAGCGTTACAGCTACCGCAACAAGGTCGAGCAATTGCAGATCGAGCCGGTGGCGCAGTCGGCCGCCAACCAGCGCGCCGGTCGCTGCGGCCGGGTGGCTGCGGGCGTGTGCATCCGTCTGTATGACGAACAGGATTTCCTGCAACGTCCCAAGTTCACCGATCCCGAGATCCTGCGTTCGTCGCTGGCCTCGGTCATCCTGCGCATGAAGTCGCTGCACCTGACGGACGTGGAGAGCTTCCCCTTCATCGAGCCGCCGCTGGGCCGCGCCATTGCCGATGGCTACCAGTTGCTGCAGGAACTGGGCGCAGTCGAAGAGCAGGGCGGCGTCAATCGCTTGACACCCTTGGGCAAGCAACTGGCGCGCCTGCCATTGGACCCGCGCGTGGGCCGCATGATCCTGGCCGGCCGCGACAATGCCTGCCTGACCGAATTGCTCATCATCGCCGCCGCGGTGTCGGTGCAAGACCCGCGCGACCGGCCCATGGATGCGCAGAATGCGGCCGACAATGCGCACAAGAAATTCGCCGATGAAAAATCCGAATTCGCCAGTTACCGAACGCAGCGGCAGGTAGCCAGACGGTAAGCGTGAACGTGGCGTTGGCAGATACGACGAACTACGCATTGAGCACGTCAAGCCAGAACAAGACGACAGCCAACATTGCGAAGGCCAATGTGACGGTGGCGAACGTGACGGCGTCGGATAAGGTGTACGACACGACGACGAACGCAGCCATTAGCAATGTGGGAGCGGCGACTGTCCTGTTGGGTAATGCTAGTGCGGCCAATGGCAGCCTTGCCAATGCGACGGCGTTCAGTAACTACACGGCCAATGGGACGTTTGCGAATGCTTCGGCGGGTAACAACAAGCTTGTGAGCCTGAATGTAGCGTTGCA